>VOPW01000002.1 GCA_007994965.1 Piscinibacter aquaticus
CGACGGGGGCACCTCGATCCCGGCGCTGTACGTCACGCGCTTGCTCGACCAGGTCAAGGCCGAGCGCGGACTGCCCAAGATGATCCGCACCGACAACGGTCCGGAGTTCGTGGGCCGGACGATGCGGACATGGGCGGCCAGGAACGGCGTCGAACTGCGCTTCATCCAGCCCGGCAAGCCGGTGCAGAACGCCTACATCGAGAGCTTCAACAGCCGCGTCAGGGGCGAGTGCCTGTCGCAGCACTGGTTTGCCAGCCTGAGCCACATGCGCAGCGTCATCGACAACTGGCGCGGGGACCAAAACCACCACCGGCCACATAGCACCCTTAGGTACGTGCGGCCGGCCGTGTTCGCCGCGCGTTGCCGCCAGCATGCTGGCGGCAACGCGCCAAAGCCTGCATCGACGACTACGATGCAAACCCCTGGGCTCTAGATGTGATGTTCCGATAGGTTGTTCATCCGTTCCTGATTTGGGAAGCTGGGGTTGTCGAGACCTCCCGCAACCTGGACAGGAGAACGGATGAACAGCCACAAGCATGCGAGATTGACTGCCAAAGGTCGAGCCCTGCTGGTCAGCAGAGTGCTGAACGAGGGTTGGACGATGTCCGCCGCGAGTGAGGCGGCAGGCGTGAGCAAGCGCACCGGCTTCAAGTGGCTGGCCCGCTTCAAGGCGGAAGGTGCGGCAGGCCGGCCGATCGCAGTTCTCGTCCGAAGCGCAGCCCACGAGCGCTGACGGCCCAAAAGCAAGCGCAGCTGGAGGATCTACGGCGCCGCCGCTGGCCGCTATGGCGAATCGCCGAGCAGGCCGGCTGCGGTGTGGCGACGGTCAGCCGTTGCATGAAACGATTGGGACTGTCCCGACTGAAGTCGCTGGAGCCGCCGCAGCCCGTGGTGCGCTACGAGCGCGCAGCTGCAGGCGAGCTGCTGCACCTGGATACCAAGAAGCTCATGCACATCGATGGCATCGGCCACCGCATCACCGGCGACAGACGCACGACCAAGCGCGGCATCGGCTGGCAGATGGTTCACTGGCGATCGATGACCACTCGCGTGTGTCGTTCGCGCAGGTGCTGCCCGACGAGACGACCGATAGCTGCGTGCAGTTCCTGCGCCAAGCGGTGGCCTACTACGCCAGCCTGGGCGTGCGCATCGAGCGCGTGATGACAGACAACGGCACGGGCTACAAGAACACCTTCAAGGCTGCCTGCGACGAACTCGGCATCCGGCACATCAAGACTCGGCCCTACACCCCCAAGACCAACGGCAAGGCCGAGCGCTTCGTCCAGACCAGCTTGCGCGAGTGGGCCTATGCCCAGCCCTACGTCAGCTCAGCGCAGCGCGAGGCCGCTCTGCAGCCCTTCCTGCACCGCTACAACTGGCATCGGCCACACTCCGCCCTGAACCGCCAGCCGCCCATGACCCGCATCCCGGCCGTGAGCAACCTCTTGGAACTCAACATCTAGATCGAAGTGCTACGAAACCTGGGGCAGCGCAGCTGCGCTTTCACCTCTGAGAGCAACAGCCTGTTCGCAGGCGAGAAAAAGCTGTGCAACCCAGTCACAGGCAAGCGGTCGGCGCCGTCAGCCCCGCTTGCCGGGCGTTGACCTAATAACGTCGTCAAACTCTACAAGTCGCGTGTGGCGCGTCGAACCATGACATCAGCCATGTCTGCAAGCATGAGTGCCCCTCCTTTATTGCAGAAGCAAGGAGTACCAGTGCAGCCGTGAGTGCAATAGCGATAAATAGTGCGGTGGGCTTTTTCGTGGCGGCACCGACCCCTCCGATGAGCACGAGCGCGGCGCAAAAATAGACGGATACAGCGAGTATCGTGACTGCCGCTCGAAAACGGGCGTATAGCGAGTCTCGACGAATGTGCTTGATTCTATAGTTCATGGCAACCGCATGTAACGAGGATCATTGGAATGGATGCCGACGCACCCTCGCTGCGCGTTACATGCAAGGTGATTGCGGCTCCGTAGATGCGAGTATTGCTTCTGGGGGGTGGCGAGCATGAGCGCCTGCGCTGACAAGCGCGCTCTTATCATATCAGTAGTGCTAGGTCTCTGAAGCTCTCCGCAATAGTGTGCGGATTGCCGTGATACACCAGCCCCGGAGCTTCGGCGGGGACAATACAAGATTTAAGGGACAAACAGCGCCACACAAAATTAATCACTTTCGCTCGGAAAGCGTGACCAGACGGCGCAGCCGACTACAAAAATGCGCAGTCATCGATAATGCCAGACTAATAACTTCACCGAGAGGTAAAGTCTTGCAAGTACTTATGCTGCCTTGGAGCCCCGCGAGTTCCACGTCGCCCGACTGCTGTATGAGTTACACTGAAATGGCCACGAACGGAGAATATTTCGACCACAAGTTGCTACTCGTTTGCGAGCAGAAAGCATCTCACGCCAGCTCCGGGAATATTCCCTAAAAAGCCTTGGTGAGCTTGGCGATTCGGCGTATCCCTCAGTTGCCCGGGCCAGCAACATGTTCGTTGAGTGCCATTAGCTGGCAATAGAGAGTACGGGTAGACCTGCAGTTGCTAAGAGTTTATGAGCAAGGCGGCGCCCTTTCGAGGATCGATCTAGATGAATACGGACGATAGGCGTCGCCATAGCCCTGCCAACGATTTCGACCAGCGATTCTTCAAATATTTTGTTTTTCCGCGCCTTATGCTCTATTTCGATTTTCTTATGATCAAATAGAAATTCGTCCAGTGCCAACGCAGCAGACAGAAGGTCATAAATTGGCTCCGAGAAAGGTAGCTCATGGCTGGACTGCACGTTAATCTCCACGAAAAGTGTCGCTCCTCACCTTGGCTGGATCGGTCCGCAAGAGAGGCATGCGCTTGCGAGGTCATTGTTGCTTTTAGAATTGTTACCTTGATGAGGCTCGGCATTGAATAGTAAATACAGGTACCACTTCTCTAGGGTAAGTACTCATGCGTCACGCATCTTGGCCGCCTTGGGGTTTGGCGCGTACTAAGCAACGCTGTTTAGTAATTCTCAACTCTTGCCAAGGGCAACCGCAAAACTTCTGGGAGATATCTCGATAGCGCCTCTGTGGACGGCCAGTTGTTATGCCAAGCCTTTCGACGAGTTCTCGGGCCGTTTGGAAGTGGTAGGCCAGATGATTTCTTTCCGTTTAGGCCCCGTAAGAGTCAGCCGTTAACGAGGTAGCGATACATCCTGATTCTGCATGGCGTTACTCATGCTGCCGTACGTTAGTGGGCGCGGGAGATCTGAGATGCTTACTTTGTATTTGAGCGCACAAAGGCTGGATTCGTCCTGCGCATCTGCAGCAGGAAGCGGTCGGGGTAGCATGCATTAATTAGCCGGGGAGCAAGATCGGGTCGCAAGAGTTAGCGGTATCCGTGTGGAGCAGAGCATTGGCTGCGCAGCGCCATGTGGGTTTGGCGTTGCGATTGAGCGAGCCGGACTGAATGCCAGCTTTTCTGCACCCCGCGTTGCTGGCTCAGCGGCCTGAACTTGGTGGCATGCGCCTGTACGAGTGCAGGGACTTGCGTGAGAGGAGGGGGTGCAAAACCCCTTGCTCAAGCATCTGGCAGCCGAGTTGACACGGCTCGCTCGGGTTTGGCTTGCTTGCCTAGAGTTATTAAAGGTGATTGACGTCGCGCCTACGCGTAGTCGGATTCGGTAGAACTGCCCATGACTTATGCTGCCTTCGCTCGTCGGATCCAAACGCAAACGCTTTTGCCGAAGGAATCGACTCAGATCTGCGGAGGGAGAGCAGGAAGTAGCCGGAAGCCCCCCTTCGGGAGGCATCTGAACTTGGAGAATGCGGCCTAAACGCAAGGAAGACGAGGGCGCGATACGGCAGGGCAGATTCAGCGAGACCCAGGTCGTTGCGACCTCGACGGCTGGCGCGTCCGGCCCAGCAGTCGCTGCGCTGTCCCCGGGGATTCGTAGCAGATAGTTCTGGCGTCCGATCAACCCGAGACGTAAGCGTCCGGCGAACGCGTCTTGACGACGGGGCGGTGGTCAGGCCGATGAGGTTGGCTGGCAGCGATGTGGCAGTAACTCGTCGATCCTGCTGGCCGGTTGCGTCGGCAGCCGCTCGAGTACGTCACGCATGTAGGCGTACGGATCGTGCCCATTGAGCTTGGCCGAGTGGATCAAGCTCATGACGGCGGCGGCGCGTTTGCCGGCGCGCAGCGAGCCCGCGAACAGCCAGTTCTGCCGCCCGAGTGCGATCGGGCGGATCCGGTTCTCCACCCAGTTGTTGTCGATCGGCAGGTCTCCATCATCCAGGAAGCGTGTCAGCGCCACCCAGCGGTTGAGGCTGTAGTCGATCGCCCGGGCGGTGGCCGAGCCGTCCGGGATCTTCTGCCGTTGCTGTCGCATCCACTGATGCAGCGCATCAGCAACCGGTCGTGATCGTCGTCGCGCGTCGAGCCTCGCGGCTGTCGGCGTCGGCCACCTCGCGCTCCACGTCATACAGCGCGCCGAAGAACTTCAACGCCTGCTCGCCGACCTGACTGCCATGGTTGATCCAGAGCTCGTGGAACTTGCGCCGCGCATGCGCCATGCAACCGACCTCGGTCACGCCCAGTTCGAAGCAGGCCTTGTAGCCACTGAAGTCGTCGGTGACGAGCTTGCCCTGCCAGCCGGGCCTGTCTTGTGTGCTTGGCAATCCGAGGAACTCGCGCACATGCTGCCCGCCCCGGCTGTCAGCGAAGTCGAACACGACGGCCTTGATCGGGTTGAACGGCGTCGTGCAGTAGCTCCACAGGTAGGCCCGGTGTGTCTTGCCATGGCCGGGCTTGAGCATGGCCACCGGTGTCTCGTCAGCATGCAGTACCGGTTGTTGCAGCAGCTCCGCCGCCAGCGCGTCCACCAGCGGCTGCAAGTGCACGCCGCACTCGCCGACCCACTGCGCCAGTGTCGAGCGGGCGATCAGGTGCCCGGCCCGCTCGAAGATCGCTTCCTGGCGGTATAGCGGGAGGTGGTCAAGGTACTTGGCCACCAGCACCTGGGCCAGCAGGCCCGTGGTGGGCAGGCCCTTGTCGATGACGTGTGGGGCCACCGTTGCTTGCGTGATCTTCTCGCAGCATTTGCACACCCACTTGCCGCGGATGTGGCGCTCCACCGTGAACACGCCCGGCTGGTAGTCCAGCTTCTCGGCAACGTCCTCGCCGATGCGCTGCATCGGTGTGCCGCAGCCGCAGGTGGTGTTCTCGGGCTCGTGGCGGAACTCGCGGCGCGGCAGGTGGGCCGGCAGCTTCTCGCGCTTCGGTACTTGCTTCTCGCCTGCAGCCTTGGTCGTGGGTTGCATGCCCTCGATCTCGGCGGCCACTGCCACCAGGTCGCTGTCCAGCGTCTCTTCCAGCAGGCTCTTCTGCTCGGCGCTGTAAGCCTCGCTCTTGGCGGCGAACTTCAGCCGCTTGAGGATCGCGTTCTCGTGCGTGAGCTTGTCGATGACCGCCTGCTTGAACGCGGCCTCGGCGCGCGAGGCACGCAGCGCCCGGCGCAGTTGATCCGGATCCAGCGTGTCGAGGTCTTCGGCGATCACGGAGCGTGATCGTGCCGCGCGTCATGCCTACTGACCATCGGCACATGCCGCAATGGACGCACTACAGCAACGTGATCACGCCAGCTTCTCCGATGCGTTGCCAGGGCAGGCCCAGCACCAGCGCATCGAACTGAGGGCGGCTCAGCGTCAGCGTTCCACTGACGTCCTTGGGCCACGCGAACTTGCCGCTGTTCAGCCGTCGAGCGGCGAGCCACACGCCGATGCCGTCATGTACCAGCACCTTCATGCGGTTGGCTCGCCGGTTGGCGAACAGGTAGGCGTGGTGCGGACGCGCTGCTCCGAACACCGTCACCACACGTGCCAACGCTGCGTCGGTACCCGAGCGCATGTCCAGCGGCTCCACCGCCATCCACACCACCTCAACCTTGATCATGAGCGCGGACTACCGAAGCAACTCGCGCATCCACGCCGACAGGTCCAGCACCGCGCTCATCGGCCAGCTCAGCTTCACCGTGATGCCGCCACGGCGCAGTTCGACCTCGATGGCGCGCTCGTCCATTGGCCGCGGCACTTCCGGCGCAACGGCCACCGGAACGAACTGCTCGGTCACTGCGACGGGCCCAGCTTCGCGAGCCAGCTTGCGCCAGCCGTGCACGATGTTGGCGTTGATGCCGTGCGCCATCGCCACCTTGGCCACCGACGCGTCAGGCGCAGCGCACTCGGCCAGGATCTGCGCCTTCAGCTCTGCCCCATAGCGCCTGCGCTTGCGACTGTTCTCCGTTGCCATCGTGTCCAGCTATTCGTTAACTGGACAGGATCGTTGTCGCCGCACGCCATCAATTCAAGACGGGTTCGCCGGACGCTTACCCCGAGACGGAGATCGGACCGAAGAGCCGGCCGCGCAAATCTGAGCACGGCGTAAGGTGGAAAAGCTGCTCCGATGGGCGAGGATAGAGCCTGAGACGAAGGAGCATGAAGCATGAGCAGGAGACCACGCCGCAACCACTCAGCGGCGTTCAAGGCCAAGGTGGCGCTGGAGGCCTTGGCCGACGGCAAGACGATTGCCGAGATCGCGCACAAGCACGACGTTCACCCGCATCAGGTCACGGAGTGGCGGCGGCAGCTGATCGAGCGCGCGGCCGGGGTGTTCGGCGCGCCGGCGGTGGCCGCGGCGCCGCCGGTGGACCTCAAGGCGCTGCACGCCAAGATTGGCCAGCTGGCCCTGGAGAACGATTTTTTGGAAGGCGCGCTCAGCAAGGCCGGGTTGCTGAGCGTAAAGCGATGATCGATCGCGATCACCGTCTGCCGGTCAAGCGTCAGGCCGAGTTGCTGGGCATCAGCCGCGGCACGGTGTACTACCAGCCCGCGCCGATCCCGGAGGCGGAACTGGCGCTCATGCGGCGCATCGACCGCCTTCACCTGGATCACCCGTACGCCGGCAGCCGCATGCTGCGAGACCTGCTGCGCCTGCAGGGCGTGGAGGTCGGACGGCGGCACGTGGGCACGCTGATGCGGCGCATGGGCATCCAGGCGCTGTACCGCAAGCCCAACACGAGCAGGAAGCACCCGGCGCACGCGGTCTTCCCGTACGCGCTGCGCGGGCTGGCCATCGAGCGGGCCAACCAGGTCTGGGCGCTGGACATCACCTACATCCCGATGGCACGCGGCTGGGTGTACCTGGTGGCGGTGCTGGACTGGGCCAGCCGCCGGGTGCTGGCCCACCGGGTGTCGATCACGATGGAGGCGGACTTCTGCGTGGAGGCGCTGCGCGAGGCGGTGGCCCGCTGGGGTGCGCCGGAGATCGTCAACACCGACCAGGGCAGCCAGTTCAGCGGTGCGGAGTTCGTGGCCGAGGTGGCACGCATCGGCGCTCGCCAGAGCATGGACGGCCGGGGCTGCTGGCGGGACAACGTGTTCGTCGAGCGGCTGTGGCGCAGCGTGAAGTACGAGGAGGTGTACCTCAAGGCCTACGACAGCGTCAGCGCGGCGCGCCAGGGCACGGCCACCTACCTGGACTTCTACAACAGCCGCAGGCCGCACCAAAGCCACGACGGGCGCACGCCGGACATGATCTACTTCGGCACGCTGCAGCCGCAGGCCCAGGCCGCATGAGGGTTGAAACCTGAGTACAGGTCCCAACCGGGGACCTCCGGCGGCCCCTGCGTGGGGGCTGATAGACAAAGACCGAAAAGCCAAACACCAATCGCAGCCAATCCACCTACATCAGCTCACGGCGTGTTCAGACGAGCGGAGCCGGCTCTCGTCGCGCAGGCCGCGGCGGTTCAGGCTGCGCAGGAACCCGGTCCAGAACGGCTCGGCCTCGCGAGTCTTCACGTAGGTTGCGTCGATCCACAGGCACGGCCACCTGCTCAGGAGCTAGCCACGTGACCGTTATTCCTGGAAAGCTTGAGCCCATGCACCGGCAGCCGGAGCGCAATGGCCGCGTGGGGCTGCTTGCTCGGTCCGGGGTGTGGCGGTGGAAGGTGAAGGAACCGAGCTGGCAGGAGCTGCGGCATGCGGTTCAACGTGAGTCCGACGCAAAAAGAAGACCAGCGGCAGGGAAGCGCCATCGGGGAGGACGAGTCGTGGCGCTGACGAGGACCCGTACGCGCACCCAGCCGGCGCTCACCAAGCTGGCGATGCTGGTGGCCGACGTGCACGGGGAGTTGGAGTTCGTGGAATGGCTGCTGGAGACGGAGCACGCAGCGCAACGGGAGGCTGGGGCAGAGATTGCGGCAGAGGCTGGCTTGAGCCGGGCGCTGGAGCGCCGGCAGCAAGAGCTACTGGCGAAGCGGCAGGCCCTTTACGAGACGCTCAGGCAGTTTGACCCGGAACTGGACCCGTCGCCGCAATGGATTCGCTGGTATCGAAGCTGCAGTCGCTAGCACCGGTTGCCGCAGAAACGGAGCCTTCTCAAAACGCTGGGCGGTTCATCCCGGGAAGTCAATCGGGCTCTCGGTGTTGCTGGTGTGGCCCATCCTCACCCATCCTGTGCAGACAAAGGTTCAAGCGGTGATCTCAATCAGGCGAACGAACTGGCTCGGCCCTCGTGGGCCTTGAGGTCGTAGCCTTGGCTGCCGTAGTAGAAGTGCTGATACCGGGCGTATGAGCAGTCTTCGTTTAGCGCCTCGCTTGTCCAGTGCCGGGCTTCCTCGAACTGCGGCTTGAGGTTGGCGAACAGCTGGGCAGCGACAGCGCGAGTCGGCAGTGCGGCATTGATGCGCTCGGCGAACGCCATCGCGTCGCCCCAGCTCAGACGTGTCTTCGGCTTGTCAGCCAGCAGGATCGCGCCGTAGTGAGTGCCGTCCTTCGTGGTGGTCAGGCCGGCGAAGATCCCGCCTTCCAGGGTTTCGCCGATCTTCGGCAGTGATTCGAGCTTCATGCACTCTTCTTGGTTGTGCTGCTTTGCAGTGGGTTGTAGGAGGTCGAGCCGGCCAGGAGAAGGCCCACTGCGCCTTGGTGCATCGCGGCTCGGTTGATCAGACTGTCTCAGCCTGCTCACGCAGGCGACGTCGGAACTCAGCTGAGGCGACATGTGTATCGCCGGCCGGTCGCCAGCAGTAAGGCCGTCGATGGCGCTCCTGATGGCGGCCGGTAAGCGTCGCGCTCCTGGGTCTTTGCTTGCAGGGCGTTGTACTGTGGCTCGGATAGAGGAGTGGTCATGCTGAAACATCCGTCAGTTCGTCGGCCGTTTCGGTTGGGGCTTGCACGACTGGCGCTGCCATCTCCTTCTGAGGCTTCGGGAACTTGCAAGGCTTGCCCTCCAGAGCCGGGTGACTCGCGGAACCACGCATCAACCGCCACGATGCGAACCCCTGGGCTCTAGCTGTGATGTTCCGATAGGTTTGAACCGTACCGGGAATCGAGGAGGCCTGTTGGCTTGAGTCAGACCGCTGTGGTCTGACGGTTCTTGGGTTCAGGCTTTCTCTCTCCCGGCCCCCCGCAGGGGCCGCCGGAGCCCCCGGTTGGACCATGTATTCATGGTTCAACCCTCCTGCGGCGCTGCCGTCGAAGCAGGCTCGCTTGCGCTCAACGCCTGCTTCTGACGCCAGTAGTTTGCCTCGGCTTCGGCCGGCGGGATGTAGCCGATGGGTTCGAGCAAGCGATGGTGGTTGAACCAAGAGACCCACTCCAGCGTCGCCAGTTCAACCGCCTCGCGCGTCTTCCACGGCCCGCGCCGGTGGATGATCTCGGCCTTGTACAGCCCGTTGATGGTCTCGGCCAGCGCGTTGTCGTAGCTGTCGCCGGTGCTGCCCACCGAGGGCTCGATGCCGGCCTCGTCAAGGCGTTCGCTGTAGCGGATGGACACGTACTGCGAGCCGCGGTCGCTGTGGTGCACCAGGTCGCCTTCGCGCTCAGCCCGCCGCGCATACAGCGCCTGCTCCAGCGCGTCGAGCACGAAGTCGGTCTGCATGGAACTGCTGACCCGCCAGCCGACGATGCGCCGCGCGAAGACGTCGACCACGAAGGCGACGTACACGAAGCCCTGCCAGGTCGAGACGTAGGTGAAGTCCGCCACCCACAGCTGGTTCGGCCGGCGCGCCTTGAACTGCCGGTTGACGCGGTCCAGCGGGCAGGCCGCCTTGGCATCGGGCACCGTCGTGCGCACGCCTTTGCCGCGCTGGCTCCTTGCAGGCCGAGCCTGCGCATCAGTCGCTCCACGGTGCAGCGAGCCACCGTCACGCCTTCGCGCAGCAACTGTCGCCACACCTTGTCGGCGCCGTAGACGCGCAGGTTCGCTTCGTACACGCGTTGCACCTGGGGCATCAAGGCCGCGTCGCGCTGCGCCCGCGCAGGCAGCAACGCCGGATCGCGCTGGCGCGCCGCATGACGCCTGTACGCCGACGGGGCGATCTGCAGCGCGCGGCAGATCGACTCGACCCCCAGGCGAGCACGATGCTCGTCGATGAAGGCGTTCACTTCTTGTGGTGGCGGTCGAGCTCCGCCTGGGCGAAATACGCGCTCGCCAGCTTCAGGATCTCGTTGGTCTTGCGCAGCTCACGGACCTCGCGTTCGAGTTCCTTGATGCGCTGCTGCTCGGCCGTCGTGGCACCGGGCCGCACGCCGCTGTCGCGCTCGCCTTGGCGCACCCACTTGCGCAGCGTCTCGGCCGTGCAGCCGATCTTGGCCGAGATCGACTCGATCGCCGCCCACTGCGACGGGTACTGGTCCTTGGCGTCGAACACCATGCGCACAGCGCGCTCGATCACCTCGGGGAAAACTTCGGGGACTTCCGCATCTTGGCTCCATTCTCAATCGAAGGAGCCTCCTCAAAACCCGGGGCGGTTCAGTTGTTCATCCGTTCCTGATTTGGGAAGCTGGGGTTGTCGAGACCTCCCGCAACCTGGACAGGAGAACGGATGAACAGCCACAAGCATGCGAGATTGACTGCCAAAGGTCGAGCCCTGCTGGTCAGCAGAGTGCTGAACGAGGGTTGGACGATGTCCGCCGCGAGTGAGGCGGCAGGCGTGAGCAAGCGCACCGGCTTCAAGTGGCTGGCCCGCTTCAAGGCGGAAGGTGCGGCAGGCCGGCCGATCGCAGTTCTCGTCCGAAGCGCAGCCCACGAGCGCTGACGGCCCAAAAGCAAGCGCAGCTGGAGGATCTACGGCGCCGCCGCTGGCCGCTATGGCGAATCGCCGAGCAGGCCGGCTGCGGTGTGGCGACGGTCAGCCGTTGCATGAAACGATTGGGACTGTCCCGACTGAAGTCGCTGGAGCCGCCGCAGCCCGTGGTGCGCTACGAGCGCGCAGCTGCAGGCGAGCTGCTGCACCTGGATACCAAGAAGCTCATGCACATCGATGGCATCGGCCACCGCATCACCGGCGACAGACGCACGACCAAGCGCGGCATCGGCTGGCAGATGGTTCACCGGCGATCGATGACCACTCGCGTGTGTCGTTCGCGCAGGTGCTGCCCGACGAGACGACCGATAGCTGCGTGCAGTTCCTGCGCCAAGCGGTGGCCTACTACGCCAGCCTGGGCGTGCGCATCGAGCGCGTGATGACAGACAACGGCACGGGCTACAAGAACACCTTCAAGGCTGCCTGCGACGAACTCGGCATCCGGCACATCAAGACTCGGCCCTACACCCCCAAGACCAACGGCAAGGCCGAGCGCTTCGTCCAGACCAGCTTGCGCGAGTGGGCCTATGCCCAGCCCTACGTCAGCTCAGCGCAGCGCGAGGCCGCTCTGCAGCCCTTCCTGCACCGCTACAACTGGCATCGGCCACACTCCGCCCTGAACCGCCAGCCGCCCATGACCCGCATCCCGGCCGTGAGCAACCTCTTGGAACTCAACAACTAGAGTAACTCAAGCCTCGGCCCCCTTCATCGGGTGGATCCAGGGCATCGACTGCGCGATGTACAGCGCGTCATCTGCGGTGGTCGCCACGACGTCACGCGGCATCGGTAAGGCGCCAAAGATGTCGGCGATCGAAACGATGGTCGACTACAGCGGCTATCAATGCAGAGATCGCCGAGAAGGTCGAGGTGACCTGCCCCCTTCCGCCGTACCAGTGTTTCGGAAGGAGTCCGGGTTGAAGGTTACGTGATCTCGTTGGCTGCTGGGGTTTGGTGAGCAGCACCGCCGGCATGCCGGCGGTGCTGCTCGGCGAAGCGCGGGCGGCATGCGCCCGATGCTGCTGTGCGGCCGCACCTCGTTGTAGTCGCGCCGCCAGTGGGCGATGGTCTCGCGGGCCTGCTGCAAGGTCTGGAACCAGTGCTCGTTGAGGCACTCGTCTCGGAACTTGCCGTTGAAGCTCTCGATGTAGCCGTTCTGCATGGGTTTGCCCGGCTCGATGAGCAGGTGCCGGACGTGGTGCTGCTGCGTCCAGGCGATGAAGGCCCGGCTGGTGAACTCCGGTCCGTTGTCGGTGCGCACGGCTGCCGGGTAGCCGCGGAAGACGGCGGCACGGTCCAGCAGCCGCGTGACGTACTCGCCCGAGATGCCGTAGTCGACCGTGATGTCCACGCACTCGTGGCTGAAGTCGTCGGCCACCGTCAGGCACTTCAGGCGCCGGCCGTTGGCCGGGCTGTCGCTGACGAAATCCATGCTCCAGACCTCGTTGACGGTGCGGGCCAGTTGCAGCGGCACGCGCTCGGCCGGCGGGCGGCGCACCTTCTTGCGCTTGCGCACGGCCAGGTTCGCCGCGCTGTACAGACGCCAGACGCGCTTGTGGTTGACGCCCGGGAACTGCGGGCGCAGCAGATCGTGGATACGCCGGTAGCCGAAGCGCCGGCGCGCATGCGCGATCTCGACGATGCGGCCAGCCAGCTCGCGCGTGGCGGCGTCGGCCGCGGGCGGGTGGCGGTAGCTGTCGCGGGAGAGCCCCACAAGACGGCACGCTCGGCGCTCCGACAGGTGATGTTCCTCGACCATCCTGCAGATCGCCTCGCGCTTGACCTGTGGGGCTAGCGCTTTACCCCGAGAACGCTCTTGAGCGCGTGCATGTCCAGATGCGCCTCGGCCAGCAGCTTCTTGAGCTTGGCGTTCTCCGCTTCGAGCTCACGCAGGCGCTGCGCGTCGGACGCCTCCATGCCGCCGAACTTCGAGCGCCACTTGTAGAACGTCGCGTCGCTGAAGCCGCCCTTGCGGCACACCTCGGCCACCGGCATCCCGGCCTCGGCCTGCTTGAGGAACCCAATGATCTGTTCCTCGCTGTACTTGCTCTTCCTCATGTCCGCCATTCTCCTGATGAGCGGACTTCACTTCCTTTACCTTGGTACGGCTGGAAGGGAGCAGGTCACCAAGAGCCCAGAACGAAGCGCCGCTCCGGCCTGGTCAACCAATCCAGAGCGAACACCGAAGCAGCAACGAACTAATCATCAACCGGGGGCCAGAACTCAATGGTGTCCGGACATTACTTGTGGATGTCCCTTGGCACCTGTCACCAGAAGCGATCCGAAAACTAGGGAAAGCACTGAAGACAGATCTAACGCAGAAGGTTCGCCGCAATACAAACCCATGGACGACCCGACCGCCGAAGAAGCGAAGCTTACACGCGTCATCCGTGTTGCGTGGAACCAGAGAGCAGGCACCTTCGAAACTACTACCTTTCGACCATGTCGGGTCCTAACATGAAAAATGAGTTTAATTCAGGCGCTGTCAGCCAGTCACCGGATCGGAAATATTGGAAAATGCCGCGGAAAAGACAGCGCGGTTTCACTCTCGTAGAACTAGCCGTCGTCTTGGTGGTAATCGGTGCAATATTGTCGGCCGTATTGATTGGTCGCGATGTTCAGCGAAACGCAGAATATGTAAAGATCCGCCAAACTTTCATCAACCAATGGGCTGAAGTTTACACAGCATATAAGATGCGGTACGGGGTGGTTATCGGCGATTCATCCTCCCATCCGCGACAAATGGTAAACGGAGCGAACTACAACGGCGCAAATGGCATTCTATCTGGCGGAGACATGACGCAAGTCAATCCACCCCAGCGATTTGTGGGCCAGGCGACGGTTTAACAATTGCAAGGGATAAACAACCAAACATCGACCTTCTGCAAATCGTGAGAAATGCCGGGCTCGAGCTGCCGACAGGCCGCGGCGCCGGGTTGGAAGATCGCTACTCCTACAAGGACACCAACGGAAACCCGCAAGAGATAAGAGTCTGCTTTCAATGGAATCCTCCTCGTACAGCATCTGGATCTGGAAATGTAATGGTAATCTCCGGATTAACTCCAGACCTAGCTCGAACTCTCGCCGTGGGAATCAAGGGACAGGGTGACGCCAATACAGGCAATTTTCGCAAGGAAGGCGTGCAAAGACAGGCCCGCGAAAATGCAGCAAACGGTGGTTCGATAGACTGGGATGCTGATAGTAGTCGTGCCTTCAACGGCGAGCAAGCGGAAACCTCAGAAGATCAAGTAATGACGGTAATTGCCCACTACAAGATGCCTCAGTAGCTTCATGCGCAAGATGATCAGCAGAACTATGCTCCGCCCGACGGTGTGGTGGTGCAAAGTGAGCTCAAGCGCGCACTGGTTGACTGTGTCAGTGCTGATCGCCGCGTCTGCAATCAGCATTGCAACAGAAGCATACGCTCTGCACGTGAAACTCGAATCGATCAAGAGAGATTCAGGTCAACGGGCAGAGCAACGAGCAAGGGACAAAATAAAGAACAAGATGCGGATCGCTGCCCAAGCAGAACAAGCGTTGCGAGAAAGCGCTCCAACTGACCTGCGGAAGAGTTCATGGGCTGTGCGCTCGCTGTCACTACAACAAGTCAAAGTTTCGCGATTGGACGCTGAAGCCTTACTCATGCAGGCACGCCGAGACAATCGTTATATCTTCGCGCCCGACGCCTTTGAAATCGCGACGGTGAACTACACTGGATCGTTGTTCGGCGCGTCAAAGGAAGGTGCCGATGACATCACAATTACTCTGGTCGGTACCGCAACATTTCGCATAGGGGATGGGCAGTGAACCCACCTACTGTCCTTCAGATCGGCGACAACGACTATCTTCTCGCCACTGAGGAGAGATTAAGTCGATCCCAGACTCTGAGCGGTCTTCCTGATCTCAATTTGGTAACCGACTTCGGAACAACTCCGGAGAGTCAAATTATTGAACGCCCGCCTCGGTACGCGCGAGCCGAGGTTGAGTATATCGTTCTGAAGCAAAAAGAAAGCTAATTCGAACGGCGCACGGGTACTGATACATGCTACCCCGCAAGTTGGCGATAAACACCTAGCGCTCTACAGCCTGGTCCCGAGCCATGACTGGGAGGAAATGCAGCGAGTAGCTGTAGATCGTGAACACCACACAACACTCTACTGCCTGACAGATCTGCTCTGGGCCGCTTTGGGAGAAGACAACGCTCTAGTCTTCCATATCGGAACTCGTCTGATCTTTCTAGCGCGCTTCAAGCGCGGCGCCCTACTACTTTCCTCGAATGCACTTTCCCAATCTGCACCTGACATCGTCCGCGCAGCGACGATTTTGGGAGAAATGGTAGCAGACAAGTCCGTACCCCGCTCTTTAGCGGTCACCTGGTATTCAGCGCTCGCGCCTCGAGAGCACCTTGAAACTAATCACCTTCAAGCACTCGCCGCCGCATTTTCATCTACATCCGGGCTAGCGACTAATCCGGGCATCCATAGCGACGTCGAAGACGACAGCCATCTTTGCAGTAGCCTGCCAAGCCTTGCGCGCTTTGTTCCGGAGACAACGCAGAGATCACACCCCACACAGACTATTCAGAAGCTGACACGGGATCTTCTTCCTTACTTGCTTGCCGGCAGTGTTGCTCTACTAATTATCTCGATAGTTGCCTCTTACAATACCTTTGAGACTGCACGAGACATACAAAGAACTTTGTCGCTTCAGGGGTCGAAGCCGTCCGATGAGCTGACGCGTGGTAGATCAGAAGAGTCCGAGCAAATGCTCGAGGCGCGTTTGGTAGAATACTCAGAGCAAGCATCAACACTATTACAGCGCCTTGAAACTCCAAATCTAGTCGAGATACTAGAAGCACTAAAAACTGCTGCGCCGCCCGGTCTGCGAATAATGCGCGTCTATTACTCCACGACCGGAGACGCTGCCAGAAAGGCTGCGACAAAAGAATCCCTCGCAAGCAAGCCGGTGTGGTTTTCGATGTTCTTGTAGATGCAGAGCGAAGTGACGATATCTCCATCTTGCTGTATCGCCTAAAGCTCGCCGGATATGAAGTCGCAGCTGTGAATAGAGTCGCGAAGACTGGAGAAAAGATGAACCTCGTTGGGCAGTCTATTCCCGCGACATTCGAGCTCAAGCATACTCAGATCAAATGAAGCTTGCAAGGAAATGCCACGGATTGGCCGCATTCGCCGCAACTATTGCAATAGTCATCGCCTGGGTTGCGTCCTACATGATCGTTCACTCCGTCTTTACAAAGAGAGCAAAATGGATCTCGGCGCCGGCCCAATCGAAACAATCCGAATTGGACAGCCTTGAGAAAAGATTGGAGAGCTTTGTTGTCCTTTCTGAAAAGCTCAAACACTTGCAACTATCCGTTCCGCAGCGAAACACATCTATCGGCGGACTTTTTGTCAAGGCTGAATACACCCAGGCTGAAGACTTGAGAGCTAGTGTCGAAGCCAACAGTACGCTTCCAGTTGTATCGATGATTGTGACTCACCCGTCGAATGGAAAGGCTAATGTTGCAGTGGCTGGCGATCACATTTGGCGGGTAGGCCACGTGCTGGAGGATGGCGCCATCATACGGTCCATCGAAAAGTCGGGCATAGAAATAACGACGCGCGACGGCGAACAAAAGAGAACCATCAAGTACCCGTGGCAAACGACGAACCATTCTGAAGAAAACTCCGGAAGCAGAAATAAATGAAATATCAAGCACTTCTTATTGCCGCTGGCACTCTAACAATCGTAGCTACTGCGGTTTATACATTAGGCTTCGAGAAGCACAACGGTGTTCATCAGGCAACAAATAATATTGACTCACCGCCTACACCGCAAATCATTCGCGGAGGCAACTCCGAGTATTCGCGTCAGACACCAATCAGTCATGATGTCGATTGTCCGGCAACACGAACAGACTGTCTTGAATACGCTGCCGCTCCGCAGCACGTAATTAAGCCCCAACTTCAAGCGTCCGCCACAAAGCCGGATTTTGATAAGAAGCTGGCTGAGCTTCATGAACTAGAGGGTCAGCTGCTAAAGGAAGTGAGCAACCCCAAACCAAACTTTGCCCGATTGGACTCTCTTCTGGAAAAATATCAGAATAGCGGTGCTCAATCAGCTGTTCCGTTTGTAGACTTCAGGCAACTGCGCGAGATGTTGAAGCACGTGGACAAAATGCAGACGGATGCCGAGGCGCTAGATCGTCTAGTGAAAAAGGGGGATAAACTCACGCCGGATGAGCAGCAAAGAGAGATGCACTGAGTAAGCGACTTCTCGCGGCCATGCAGCAGAACGCAAAACTCTTTGCCTCCTCAAATGGAACAAATTCGCGTTAGATCCGGCCTCGGCCAGCGCGGACTAACGCTAGTCGAACTTGCAGTTTTATTAGTTGTAATGGCCGCTACTACCGCCATAGGCCTAGCATCGCTTTCATCAATAAACAAGGCCGCAAAGGCGCGAGATGACCGAAATCATCTGATTCAGGCACGAGAAGCCCTCCTCGAGTTTGCGCGCAGAAACGACAGACTTCCTTGTCCAACTAACGGCGAGGAAGCGGCGGAACAGCCTTGTCATGACCGCATCGGGCAACTTGACGGGCAACTACCAGAAATTCTGACTTCCGCCTCCATGAATACGAGGCATCGCAAGGATGCCTCGCGCATCAGATATTGGATATACCTCGAACCAGTTCCGGGAAATAACGGAACGACAAATACCATAGTCGAGGCGCCGGCGTTGCGTAATACATCACTACGAAGAGTAGTCCGACAATTGATCGAAGGATCACGCTCAACGCACCTCGACCTAATGGTGAAGAATTGCCGCATAACACTTCGTGCAGTAATAGTCCTCGCGCATGAAAGTTCTGCGAGCGACGAAAGTACCGTCTGTACGGATATTCTTGCGAAGTTAGAGATAATAACATATGCACAACTATCGCACTCCTTGTAGGCTGGCGTCATGCCTGATCATGCCTTGCCGCGAACCGACGCGACGGGCTGCAGGTTTCGCAATTTACACCGTTGTTCTCGCTTTCCTGGGCGGGTGTGCCACATCGACCCCTCTATCCACTGGGAGCGCATCCGCCAACGACGAAACCGGAGCGCGGCTTACCAAGGCGATGGCCGAAGCGCTTCTTAGTGATGATCGCCACGATTCACGAACAGCGACGACATCCGCAAAAGAAGGATCGCAGTTAAATCATCGTCGGAACGCGCCGCCTCTCAAGCTCAATCCACTTGAAACATCGATCGTTACGGTAGACGTCCGCGATGCGAAGGTTGACGTCCTTCTATGGGCGCTCGCCCGGGACAACGGTCTAAATGTCGTTCTCGAACCTGCCGTGATGCAAATTCAGAACCGAGCTAGCCTAACGATGCGTAATGTGTCCGCCCAGGAGGCACTTAACGCAATTCTTCAAATCTTTGACTTGCATGCGGTTGTCCAGCAACGAACCATCTTTGTTTCCACGGCAGAGGAAAAGATGTTTCCATTGGAGCTACTTGCAACGCGCACGTCTGCCTCCCTGGATTATGGCGGGGACGTCTTCGGGAGCGGAAAGTCGGGCGCGCAGACGTCTGTCCGCGGAAGTTTCAAACTTTCTGGGGAACTTGGCCAAACAAAGGAAGATCCGCTTGACGCTATCTTCAAGACCATCGAAACCATAGTCAAGTCCACGGACAACCAAATCAACGGTACACCTGCTTTCTCCTCGATTGACAAGTCGTCAAAGACCGTCTTTGTCAAGGCCAAGCCATCAAAGGTAAGACTGATCGAAGAGTACTTGGCCTCTTTGATGTCACGGCGAGAGCGGCAAATCGAGATCGAGCTCAATATTGTTGACGTGCAGCTGTCAAAGGAGTATTCACTTGGCGTCGACTGGACGCTTCTTTCCAAGAACGTGGCAGCGAAGGCTTCGAGCACAGCTGTGGAGCTAGGGTCGCAGCTAGGTTCGCTGCACGGCGGAGCATCCAGCGGGACGCGTACGGTTGCACTCCCGGGTCAAACTATTGGCGTATCCAAAGGCCGCTCCGCGGGTATAGCAGTTGGCAAGGGCGGTCTCACAGCGGTTTTATCGGCCCTAGAAACCTTTGGCGACGTTCAACTTCTTTCAAAACCAATAGTTAGAAGCCGGAATGGAGAGACCGCCTACGTTTCAGTTGGAACCAATTATAGATATATTCAGTCGATTACAGCGAACCCGATCGCCTCGGGTAGTAGCTATATCACAAAATATACCACTGAAACGGATTCAGTTTTCTCCGGGCTGATCATTGGATTGACGGCTAACATCGCCGCAGACGGGCGCATTGAACTCTTTCTGCAGCCTATGCAGTCAAATATAAGAAATGGAAGTCTAGACCTAGTTGAGGCGGGAGGCGGCGCTCTCAGCTTGCCTGTAGTCGATATAAAAACAATTGTGACCTCGCTAAGTATGTCAGACAATGAATCGATTATTGTCGGGGGACTTTCAGACAGCGCGCTCTCGAAGACGACGAACGGCATACCCGGATCTTCGGCCATGGGTGCAATAGGTCGACTATTCCAAAGTAATACCGAAACGAAAATCAATCGCGAGCTGCTCTTTGTCGTGCGGGCGAGGATTCTATGAGGCTTTCGTGGATGATGCTTGCAACAGTCACGTGGATTACCTCACTATTCGCACTGAACGTGAAATTGGCGGCGGCTTCAACTTCCATGTCGCCAGGGCCGGCCCACCCGGGCAAGCAGCGATAAGTTGCCCCTACCCTCAGACCAAAGAAACCGTCGAGCTAGTACAACGGGCGCTGAACGGCGCTTACAGCAAGCGTACAAGCCTAACGAAGTCGAGATGTCAGATCGCGTTGAAAGGCTGGCCAACAGGTTCCACGATGCGCAAATCGAAGACGACCTTTTAACGGCCTCCGCTATATTAAACGAGACGGCGAGGTCGCTGAACAGTGATCATATATTGACACTCAGAATGAAGGCGTGGCTAGCTTATCGCCAAGATGATCTTGTGGCCGCGCGCAAAGCCTGTAATCAAATCCTGCTCAACCTTCCTCATGATGATCAGGTCCAGCAGTACTTAGTATTAATAGACATCGCAGATAAGAAATATGACCCTGCTGTTCAGAGGCTTCGTAAGCTGCAACTAAAGAACCCTCAGGACAAATTCAATGAAACACTGTCCGAAATGCTGTCGGCGTCATTTCCGCGTTAAGGTCGCGTTAGTTTTGCGGCAGCAGTTGGACTCAATATCAAATGACTGACTGTTACGAGGATATCTTTGGTTCCGACCTTGTGACTCAAGGGATCGTAAGCCGATCGGAGCTCGAGTATGCCAAACAAAAGAGCTTTGTTGAAGGCCGCTCATTGGCTGCTTCCATTGTCGCGCACCAACTTGCAACGGAACACGCCGTCGCGAGATCGCTCGCGCGAGCACGAGGAATTGCATTCTGCGACGTGGACTCATTGGCGGCTCCAACCGATACCGTAAAGCCGCTCTTTTCCCTTGAGACATGCTCGGGGGCGCTTTCTTCCGCTTTACCGACACGACGACTCTCTCGTAACGCTCGTTGGCGACGCAGCAATAGCCCCGGTTACTGAAGCCGTGGGGAAACGAACGGGACTAAGAGCAAACCTAGTTCAGGGTGAATTCGGGAAGGTTGAGCGATTAATTCAGTCGACTTATGGAGCGCCAGCTTCCAGCGTATTGGATCAACTTGCCGAGCAAACGGTCGAGCTCAGTCAGGACATCGAGCGACAGAAAAGTCCGACGAGTCTGCTTAAGTCGCTCTTGAGCTCTGCCATCAAGCGCAGAGTTACCGATGTTCATGTCTCTCCCAGTGGCAAAAGCTGCCATATTTTGTTTCGAGTGGATGGCGTTCTTCAACCTGTCATCGCGATTCCCAATGACGTAACCGGTAGACTTGTTTCTTACATAAAGCTGACCGCCGAAATGGATATAGCGGAGCAGCGCCGCCCACAAGACGGAAGTTATCGAGATACGATAGCGGGGGTGCCCGTCGTTGTTCGTGTTTCAAGCATGGTTACCAACTTCGGCGAAAGGTTGGTATTGCGTCTATTGCCAGAATCCGACGATAGCCGACATCTTGGTGATTTGGGTTTCTTTGAAGAAGACGTGGCTCTCCTTTCTCGCCTGATGTGCCGACCATCTGGGCTCGTTTTGATTACGGGCCCCACGGGCTCCGGGAAAAGCAGCACCCTGCACGCCGGCCTGCGAATGCAGCAGCTGATCGAGCGGAATGTTCTAACAGTAGAAGATCCGATCGAGATCAGAGTGCCCGGCGCGGGGCAAACCGAAGTAAATCGCAAAGCCGGTTATGACTTCGGCAAAGCTTTACGTCACATGCTTCGACACGATCCTGACGTTATATTGGTCGGCGAAATGCGCGACGACGAAACGGCGAAGGCGGCCTTTGACGCATCGTCGACCGGTCACCTTGTGCTTTCGACGCTCCATGTTACTAGTGTATTTGGAGTGCTCTCCCGCTTGGTGCCGATGGGCGTTCAGCCCCAAGTAATCGCAGAAAATCTACTGCTGGTGCTCAATCAGCGACTCGTTCGCAAACTGTGCGAGAGCTGCAAGCAGCCGGAGCATAGTCGTGAGATTAAAAGGAGTGGCTGAACGATAGTGCGGGCTATCAAATCTTTCGCGCTGTAGGATGCATTCACTGCGCCGGTACTGGCTACGTCGGACGCCTTCCAGTCTACGAGATTCTTCAGATAACTAATGAACTCGCTGATATTTTGGCCAAAGGTGGTGATCGCGAGAGACTTCGGGCTGCTGCCCAAGGATCCGGATTTATTCCGCTTGAAGATTGCGCTAAGAGAAGAGTTTTGAATGGCGAAACATCTATAGCAGAGATACAGCGGTCTACTGGCATTTGGACATAGTACTGATGTTTTATATCTACTGCGGCCTTTCCCCTCGCAATCTTCCCGTCGTAGGATGGCGAAAAGTCTCATCGGACGAGAGCAGTGCGTCTCGCTCTAAACTTATTCAGTCGGAAGACATCCCCATACTATGGGCATTCGTCCTGCCTAGATCGATAGCTGGCGCGATAGCGAGCATTTCGCTAAAGCAAGGTGCGCGCATCAGCCTCCGCGAGTTAGCCAGCATGCTTCGCGATTTGAGCGTCATGGCACGTGCCGGTGTACCGATCCTAGACGCGATCAGCTTTATCGCGGACGACGGAAATAGAGATGCTGCTCGGTCGTCTGTTATCGCGAGAAGGCTCCTTGATGACCTTCACGCAGGGGTGTCAATCACCGAGGCGGTAGATCGTCAACCCGATGTGTTCTCACCAACGGTCAAGAGTCTGGTCTTGGTAGGCAACGAGTCCGGCACTTTGGACGCGGCGCTCGCCGAAGCCGCAGAACATTTAGATAGAGTGCGCGCTATAAAATCTGATGCCGGTCAGGCGCTTGTCTATCCCGCAGTCGTGTTTGCCTCCATATTGGGCGCTGGTGCATTCTGGCTATATTATGTGATACCAAAGATGGGCGAGCTTTTCAAGCAGATGAATGCAGCCCTGCCGACGAGTACGGTTATCGCGCTACAGATAGCGGATTGGTTTTCCAACAATTATGCCATAAGCCTACTTGGATTGACACTGTTAGGCATATCGCCGCTGCTGGCTTGGCGTGTCAGCGGTGCGTTCAGAGACTTGGTCTGGCAGGCAGCTCACAAGGTACCAATTTGCCGGAAGCTGGTGGAGGCATCTGGTCTTGCATTCTTTTGCGAATATCTTGCATTACTGTCAAGATCTGGCGTAAATCTTAACCGCAGCCTTGCCATAGTTGAAGGAGCCACAAGTGATACATTCTATCGCAAACGAATCGCCGTACTGCGTGAGAATGTCGCCGAAGGGAATAGCATCGGATTTTCAATGGGGCTCGCGTCTGGATTTCCGCGACTGATGGTTCGCATGATTTCTGTGGGAGAACAGAGCGGCTGTTTAGATTCGCAGCTACAGTACTTGGCCAATGAATACAGGAACCGTTTGAGTATTCTCGTCAAGAGCCTCTCGGAGCTAATTACGCCTGCTCTTGTGCTACTTGCTGGTGGTCTATTTCTAGTTTTGATATCTGTCTTTCTTGTGCCCGTATATGATCTCGTTCGGCAATCTCTTGCGGTCAGATAGACCCCGGGCTTTGTTGCTAACTTCAAGTGAGATAACTTGCTCTGGAATATAGAATGTCTTATTCATTTGGCGGCAACAAGCAGCGCGGCCTATCGCTGATTTTGGTGGCTGCGCTACTGGGGGCGCTCGCAATGAGTGCAGCCGGCGTCGGCGCGCTGCTCCAGGGACGCGATGCTAAGCTCGTGCATTCACTGCAAGGCGAAAAGCTGCATCTCGCAAGCGCAGCAGTCGAGGCATTCATCGCAATCAATGGCCGGCTACCTTGTCCTGCTTCAGTTGTGGGGGCGACGAAGACTGCCTAACCGCCGGGTCTGCAGAGGGACAGAAAGGTTGGTTCCCCATCAAGCGAGTCGAGGCGCTACTGCCCGCCAGCGCAGCCCCCGAGCTAAGGGGCTTGAAGTACCTTGTATACCGAAAAGCCACAACTCCAGAGGTTGATCTCGCTCTAAACGGTTCTTCCGATGCAAAGAAGATACAGACTTGCGAGAAATTGATGCAGATTTCGAACAAAAGGGTGAGTGGTGGCCTCTTTGTCTCAAACGATTCGAAGAGCAAACCCAACGAGAGTGAAGAGTTCGCTCACTACGTTGACGAAGACAGTTCCGGACGAACTATTGTTCCCATAGCTTACGGAATTGCGGCGCCATCAGCCAGTGGCTTCTCCCCTATCAACGGCTCTGATAGACCGGAGCTGGAAAGTCCGTTGAAGAAGACGTCAAACACTTACGGTGATGCAGTTATTGCGGTAACTCCGCAGCTTCTTGGCACAACAGTTGGCTGCGACACCCTTGCCGATTCTGCCGACCTTCTTAGCGTCGCTCAGCGCTGGTCCGCATCAGCGCTTGGATCTGCCCAGGCCAAGGCGGATCCAGAGGATCGTGATGCGCAGCTAGCAGCCGACTCCTTGACAACGACCTTCTGGGGGTGGCCGTGTTTAATCTCTCCAAATCAGCGATCACAACTGCATCCAAGATTGTCGCGGAGGTCGCCACGAGCCCGCCTAAGAATTCTTTGGCCTGCACCCTATCGCAAGGCCTAAATCTGGCTGCATGCACGATTGCCCCGGTTCAACTCTATGCTCTGCCGGAGTACTTTGCTGCGGAGATGCTTATAACGACTGCAGATGCAGTTGGAGCGGCACTTCGAATGTCGATGGCGGCGCAAGGGATTGCTGCGTCGGAGCTATTTCGAGAAGAATACGCGGCCCATCGCGATAATGTCGAGTCCTATCACGGATCAATTAACGTGGCCGATAAAGAGCCTTCCCTTCAACTCCTCCCAGAAAAAGAAGCGCCGTGAAGCAGTATAGTAAGCCTTTGATGCGTCGACGCCAAGTAGGAGCGTCGCTGATCGAATTTGGAATTGTACTTATCATATCCGGCGCAGTGTTACTGGTTGCCTTTAAGCTGTCGCAGCCGCTTTCTGGTGATACAACAGCCGAGGAAGCCGACAGAGTCCTTGAGACTGCAGAGGCTGCATTGATTGAGGTGGCTATAGCCACCGCACGGCTACCGCCCTCTGAGTTCGGCCGCATCCAGCAAGGTGTTTTATCTGACCAAGATCAGCAGAAGCTACGCTACCGCGTAGCTCCGGAGTTAACTATTTTACCGGCAGTACAGTTTAAGCCACTGGGTATTAATGTGGATCGTGCGGCGAACGAGCTCGACTTCTGCAGCTCACTGTACGAATATAGCGGACAGAGATTGCCCATCTCCTCCGGTTCTTTCACGGGCGGCGCAGCGTTCATTTTGGAGTATCGCCCTTTTCAGGCGACCCCCTGGGATCCGAGCGAAGCCGTCCCGCTCCCTGGATCTGCTGAAGCAAACGATGCTATCAGGGAAGGCCGATACTTTCGCGTGATGACGCCAGAGGAATTATTCGCGCGCCTGTCATGCGCGAACAAGCTGTCAGCGGCATCCAACTTGGCCCGCGCGTGGCAAGTTGCGAAGGCAACGGCGGCACTTGCAAAGCTCGACGTCAATCGATTACAAGCGGATAGAGAGCAAGCCGAGCAAGACAAAGCTCTGGCTCAGTTTATGATCTTTCGCAATTCTTTTGCAACAGTAGTCAATCAGGTCGAAGCAGCTGAGGCATTATTCGACTTGATGGGATCGATGCCAACTCCAGATTTTCTCGCCTTTTCGCTGGCTACCTTCGGTCTGTTGCAGGCCAATATCGCAAATGGAATCTATCATGCAGTCGCCGCCCGTCGACTCGAAGGCCAAGAAGAGCTTATTACTCGCACAAAGTCAGCCATGGGAGCGTCCGAGGCCGCATCTAAGCGTGCCGCCAACTCTGAAGACGTCGCCCTTAGAGCTGCAGGCGATGCCCTGAGGAAGAAAGCCGACTTATGAAGACCAATATTCTGCGCCAGCGCGGTATATCCCTGGTAGAGCTCGCGGTCGCTCTTGCTATTATTTCTCCCATGCTTATAGCGGCGTGGCAGATTTTCGCCGCAAGTCATAGGGCACGACTGGAGCAGGGTGAAGCCGACTTGCTTTCAAGAGTTCGCTCATCTATTGTTGCTTATCTTGCGCGTGAATCGAAGTTGCCCTGCCCGTCGCCTGATACCGACGGGTTCGGTTCCAAAGACTGTTCTCTAGCAGAGGGCTATGTTCCATTTAGAGACATTGGGGTCGCGGATGCTAGAGCCGGAAACATTAGATACACCGTTGAGAATGGTAAATCCCTTCTTTCATCGGTTCCGCCAACTTTGCAAGTTTTGCGGATATCGGAGGGCGCCGGCAAAGCTATTGTCGGGCACGATACGCTACCGGCCGATTATTCCGGAGGCAGAGCTTCGATGGTTGAGCTGTGTGCTGTGCTTGGATCATTTCTGACACACTCGTCTGGTCTTTCAGCGTTTCGCTTGGAGCAGTTCCAAGTTCAGTCTGGCACCACACTGAAGACCGAAATCCCAATCGCGTCCATTCTTAAAGAACTCGGATGCCTGCCTCTGATCTCGTCCGCTAGAGCCATTGCGAATGCAGAGGCGGCGAGGAAAATAATGCGTAAGTCGATAGACGACCGCCTCGCTGAGGCGGCTATCGACGAAAAGGTGGCCATCGAGCAAACTGTGCGATCGGTTGCGGACACAGCCTTTCAGTTCGGGCGCGTCCCTTTGAAGATTACAAAGGCAGGTCTCGTCTGCTATCGGGTTATAAATACTGGATTGGACGCCATTGCAGCTACTGTCACCCCAGAACAAGTACTGGGCTTGGCATACGCTGTGTCGACTTGCGCCGGTCGTTTGGCTAATGTAACCGCAGCTTTCGGATGGCTTACCACTGCCACGGCGCGATTGGCTGCGTCAGCGGCTATTTTAGGCAAAAATATAGATATAGTGCAACGGAGCCGCAAAGAACTCATTAACGAACTCAAAGAGCTCAACTATGAGAATACGCTCAAAAGCGTCGCTTATTCCGGAATAAATGGCGTCACTTATTTAGGCGTAAAGGGTGAGTAATTTGCAGAGAAATCCTCCTTTAGCAGGAAATAGGCTTTTCACTTTGCCGTCGCGCTCTGCGTGCCGAGGCTTTTCTTTATTGGAGTTGGCGGTTGTATTGGTCGTCATCGCATTGATTATGGCTGCAGTATCTGTTGGTGGAACAGTATACCGTCACGCGATGATGACCAAGTCCTACAGTGACTTTGTCTTGGAATGGCAAAGAGCGTATTCGAGCTATATGTTTGTTTCCCGGGGAATGCTCCCCGCCGACGATGAGAAGAATCCGGCGTATGCTATATCAGGTGCAGTTGGGACCATGCTCTGTGGAGCGGATTTGGCTCGGGAGTTTCTTCGGCGCGGCGTGGAGATTCCAGGTGGTTCGGGACTTGCCGAGCGATCGACGCGTTATGCGTATTCGGATCGTTCGGATCCCCACATGAGCTAAGGGTGTGCTTCGTTACTCGTCATTGGAGTGTACCCAAGCCCGACCTACAAGGATATCTGTTGGTCTTGCGGCATTTCCTTGTAATCGAGGGCGTGACCGGTGAATTGGCCGCATTCTTTGATTCGATGGTCGACGGCTCGGTCGATGCCCGCTTTGGTCGCGTTCGTGAGTTACGAATGGTTGACAGTCTATTGGAGGACAGCGCTCCTTGGTCGGCAGGTGCGAATGATTCGGATGACGGTTGGGATACGGAGGAGGGAGATCCCGGAAGAGCTGCTGAGGTTAGTGTAGCTCTGCTTATCGGAAATTAGTTTGGCTTATTACGACGAGCGCCTGATCCCTTGCCAGCAATTCCGCTCATTTGCGCTTTCTCTCTGAACTTGAGACTATGTGCTCCGAGCGTCAGGGGGTCACTAGGTTCAATCCTCATAACTAGAACACGCCCCTTCTTGATGACTATTCGGCGCCTTCGGTTAGGCTTCCAAATTCGTCTGCACCATGGGGGTAGGGGCGGTCGCGTTAGGGGGCTGTTTCAGCACTTCGATTTCGCAGGTCGGATGCGCGTCGTTGTACGCACTTGGGCCAACAGCGCTATTTCTTGAAAGTTGGTGCAGTGCTTTGATGCGGCCGACGTCAGATCTTTCCGGATGGCAGTTTGCGCTGATGACCTGCTCCCTTCCAGCCGTACCAAGGTAAAGGAAGTGAAGTCCGCTCATCAGGAGAATGGCGGACATGAGGAAGAGCAAGTACAGCGAGGAACAGATCATTGGGTTCCTCAAGCAGGCCGAGGCCGGGATGCCGGTGGCCGAGGTGTGCCGCAAGGGCGGCTTCAGCGACGCGACGTTCTACAAGTGGCGCTCGAAGTTCGGCGGCATGGAGGCGTCCGACGCGCAGCGCCTGCGTGAGCTCGAAGCGGAGAACGCCAAGCTCAAGAAGCTGCTGGCCGAGGCGCATCTGGACATGCACGCGCTCAAGAGCGTTCTCGGGGTAAAGCGCTAGCCCCACAGGTCAAGTGCGAGGCGATCTGCAGGATGGTCGAGGAACATCACCTGTCGGAGCGCCGAGCGTGCCGTCTTGTGGGGCTCTCCCGCGACAGCTACCGCCACCCGCCCGCGGCCGACGCCGCCACGCGCGAGCTGGCTGGCCGCATCGTCGAGATCGCGCATGCGCGCCGGCGCTTCGGCTACCGGCGTATCCACGATCTGCTGCGCCCGCAGTTCCCGGGCGTCAACCACAAGCGCGTCTGGCGTCTGTACAGCGCGGCGAACACGGCCGTGCGCAAGCGCAAGAAGGTGCGCCGCCCGCCGGCCGAGCGCGTGCCGCTGCAACTGGCCCGCACCGTCAACGAGGTCTGGAGCATGGATTTCGTCAGCGACAGCACGGCCAACGGCCGGCGCCTGAAGTGCCTGACGGTGGCCGACGACTTCAGCCACGAGTGCGTGGACATCACGGTCGACTACGGCATCTCGGGCGAGTACGTCACGCGGCTGCTGGACCGTGCCGCCGTCTTCCGCGGCTACCCGGCAGCCGTGCGCACCGACAACGGACCGGAGTTCACCAGCCGGGCCTTCATCGCCTGGACGCAGCAGCACCACGTCCGGCACCTGCTCATCGAGCCGGGCAAACCCATGCAGAACGGCTACATCGAGAGCTTCAACGGCAAGTTCCGAGACGAGTGCCTCAACGAGCACTGGTTCCAGACCTTGCAGCAGGCCCGCGAGACCATCGCCCACTGGCGGCGCGACTACAACGAGGTGCGGCCGCACAGCAGCATCGGGCGCATGCCGCCCGCGCGCTTCGCCGAGCAGCACCGCCGGCATGCCGGCGGTGCTGCTCACCAAACCCCAGCAGCCAACGAGATCACGTAACCTTCAACCCGGACTCCTTCCGAAACACTGGTACGGCGGAAGGGGGCAGGTCATTGGCTTTCGCCGCGGACCGATGCCGTTTCTGTGGTGTTGCATTCGGGCCAGGATCGCCGTAGCGAGCACCGGGTCGCGAAACACGCCACTCACTCGGCGACCAAGCGGTTGCTGGTCACCAGCGTCGAGGCACGCTCGTAGGGGCGGCTGATGAGCGGAAGAACAGGTTGGCGGCGCTCGCCTCGACCGGCAGGTTGCCGAGCTCGCCGACGATCAGCAGCTTGGGCTTGCCGAAGTGCAGCAGCTTCTCCTCCAGCCGTCCTTCAACTTGAGCCTGCGCCAGCTGCGTCACGAGTCCGGTGTCCGGTACGAATGGCGTGTGCTGTAGCCGCGCGCGATGGCTTCGCATCCAAGCACCACACGGCCACGCGCGACCTGCCCACACCCGGCGGCCCGAGCCGCAGCACGCTGTTGCCGTTGCCCAACCAGCGCGACGCGACCAGCTCTCCGATCTGTTTTGACCGCCCCGGAGTTCCAGGAAGCCCCTTCGCTTGAGAGGACGGAGCCATCAGAGGGAACCCTCGACGTCTTCACCCGAGGTCGTCGCGTGCGCAGTGGGCATGGTCTTCGAGACCAAGGGCCAATACCCGTCGCAGTGGGCGGCGATCGAGTCGGTAGCCGGCAAGATTGGCTGCACGGCGGAGACTCTGCGGCGTTGGATGCGTCAGGGCGAGCGTGACCCTGGCCTACGCGAAGAGCCCGCGACGGCCCAGCAGCAGCGGGCGAAGTCGCTTGAGCGCAACATGCGCGAGCTTCGCGAGGCCAACGAGATCCTGAATGTGGCCATCGCGCTGTTCGCCCAGGCGGAACTTGACCGCCGCCTGAAGTAGTAAGCGCGTTCGTCAAGGAGCACGGGCAGCACTTTGGGCTCGAGTCGATCTGCCGCTCGCTGCAGGTCGCCTCGTCGGCGATTTGGCTGCGACGGGCTCGCAAGTATGCTTCCGCGCTGCGCAAGGCCGGGCAGCGCCGAGCTGCCGAACTGCTGCCGCAGATCGAGCGCATGTGGAGCGCTGCACGGTTGAGCGGCTGATGCGCTCGCAGAGGTTGCGCGGCATCATGCGCGGCAGGGTTTTTCGCAAGACGATGCCGGACGAGAAGGCGCAGCGCCCGATGGACAGGGTCAACTGCGAGTTCAAGGCCGATCGGCCGAACCAGCTGTGGCTCAGCGACTTCATCCACGTCTCGACACGGCAGGACTTCGTCTGCGTGGCCTTCGTCATCAACGTCTATGCCCGCTACATCGTCGGCTGGCGGGTGAGCAACTCGATGCGCAGAAGCAGGCGCTGCACGCCCGCCGGCCGCGGCGCGAGCACGGCTTGGTTTGTCATTCGGTTCGCGACTCGACTAGCTGGCAATCCGCTACACCGAGCGGCTTGCCGAAGCTGGGATCGAACCCTCGGTAAGCAGCACCGGCGCCAGCTACGACAACGCTCTGGCCAATACGATAAAGGCTCTGACCAAGGCCGAACTGATCCATCGGCGCGGTCCGTGGAAGACGCGCGAGGCGGCCGAACTCGCCACCCATGTTAAGCCTCGTGGTTCAACAAAACGCGACTGCTCGGGCCGATCGGCCACATCCCAGCAGCCGAGGCAGAAGCGAATTACGAGCAACAACTTGCCGGTCAGGGCATGGCAGCCTGACTCGCGCCAACCGGTCTCCTTGAACGGGAGGGCTCGCATGCCTGCGAACTTGGTCGTGTAATGATAGCTTGAGAAATGACGTTCTGCTTCAGGAGCACCTCCGACCCGGCTGGCCGCGTTTCGCGTTAGCTCAGCATCGCCAAGCCTTGGCTCTCGGTGAATCTCGCCCTCCGCATCGCGACGGGAAGGAGTGCGCCAGCCTAGCGATCCTAGAGTGGTTTCATGCGCCTCGAGGTACCACCGTGATCATCGAGGCCTGTCGGCGGCATTGAAGCGCCGCCAAGCATCGCAAGAACCCAGCACATAACCGCCCATAACGAAACAGTGGCGCTCTCTCAAACGAGCCACGATCGTAGGAATAATAGCTCGAAAATGCCCATTCGGCCGCAGCAAAGCCTCAGTGCCGCGCACGCTGCGATCGGCAGCGAGGAGGCGATAGCGCCGACTACCGCCTCCACTGCCTTCGTCAATAATCGACAACTACCTCAAAAGTGCCGTAGAAGCTACCACCCGTCGGAGCCCCAATGGCGGTGTTGTCTGGAAGGGGAGCATGGATCACTGGCCGCCACTCAAAGTTTGCAACAGATGCGCCACTATTGAGAGCGCCAGTCGTCATCGCCCCCGTGTAAGCGACGTTCCCCGCGCCCTGCTGAAAAGCGTGAACTAGGCCGGTTGTGCCCACCTTGGTCAGGTGCGCAACTAGGGCTAACCCTCCAAAGGCCTTTTTGCCAGTACTGTCCACAATGTATTGCACCCCAGTATTCGGCACCATTGTGGCCGAAGCTCCTGCTTTGATTGTCAAACTTGTTATCGGGGTGTTAGCATAATTGCAAGTGATTCGCAATTGCTGCAAGATGGACGAAAAAGTGAACAAGGCGGGATCACCGTCCAGCGTTGTAGCGCCGCTCTTCCACGCAGCAAGAGTCATTCCCGGCCCAATTGCCGTGGGGGCCTGAATGTTAGGCCCGTTTACGTTTGCAACCGAACAAGCCGGCGGAACGATGATCGGAATTTGAATTTCAATCTGCGGCGAAACAGCGGTGGCCGAAAGCGCCGCTTGACTCGATAAAAGCCCCAGAGAGACCAATGCGAACCCACGGACAGAAATGAGGGTAGTTAACCTATACATATTTAGCCCCTATTGATGTAGAACGTTCTTCCCGATTCAAGCTTAAAAATCCACATATAGGTCGGCAAAAGCTTTCCATTTGCCGCCGCTTGGGTTGCTCCCAAAAGTCTGCGACATGGACCCGCCTTTGCGGAAATAGGGCACCCACGTAATGAGCGCCTCGGAAGCGCCGGCGTTCAGAGCTCCTGTAGTAAACAACTCGGTATAGGGCGTAAGCGCCTGGTCGCTACTATAAACGTACGGCTTACTGATGCCATTAACGGTCAGTTGATAGAATCTCATCCAAAGGGGGTCCAGTCTCACGTTGTTGGCGTCGACAAAAACCTGATTCCCGGGAATCCGTCCACAAGGGCTGCGCCCGCTCCATGCCTCACCGCAAAACCATAAATTGGTACATTCGCATAGTTTTGACAGGAAATTTTTGCAGTCTGAATCATCGAACTAAAGTACCACGCGTTGACCACGGTTTCACCGGGAACAGCGATCCCTGAGCCCGCCGCCTTCCAGGCGGAGTACGAGGTAGTAGGTTCAGCAGCAGGCGCCGCAACGACGTTCCCGCCATTGTTGGTGACGGTGCAGGTTGGGGCGGCCGTAACGGGGACGGTCAAAGTGATCGCATCGGACTTAACTTGCGCAGCATGCACTGCACTCGCTCCAAACACCGCGATGGCCAGAGCGGCGAGAGGCCTAACTTCTTTGATACGCATGAACCCATTCATAGCACTACTCCTTTGGTTGCGGCTCCACAATGATGGAACTGGTATCTATGAAGCCGTGGCGCTAGAGTGGACTCAATACTGATACAAGTAAACGTTCAACTGTTCGCCGGCACCGGTTCTATCGATAGCGCGCCGTATTGTGCGATTTTTTTCACACTTATAGCGTATTGTCCGTCATCTTTGTTGGGGAGCAGGCGCCGAAAAGCCCTCGCGGTGACAGGCTGGGCCCGTTTTGGCGAGCAATTCCGGAGACATGGCTCCAAGTGGGCGAAGAGCACCAAACTGCGGGTCGATTCACTGCTGCGCAGATGATCGCGATGCTACGGGCGATGGATCGGACCACATTGTCCGAGTCGGCCGCGAAGCAGAAGGTCAGCGAGCCCACCATCTATGTGTCGCGCAAGCACTTCTGCTGGACAGGGGCGCGGCCGCAAAACGCCAGAAGATGCTGTAGTTGGTGAAAGCCCGTTTTGAAGAAGAAGTGTCTGGCGAACACGGCGCTCACATCGAGGCGCTCAAGGAGATCACGATTTTGACGCTCACTGAAAACTCACCCACGCAAACGCACTGCCCCGCTCGAGGAACGAGCGGGGAGAGCCGGGAAGTGATCAGCCTGGGCATGTTGGCCAAGATCAGGCAGATGTACTTGCGTGAAGGTCTGTCCATCCGCAAGGTGAGCCGGCGTACAGGGCTGTCGAAGAACACCGCGAGGCAGTGGTTGCCCCAGGAGGGTGTGACCGAACTGACCCCCCGGAATCCGTACTAGCTGTGATGTTCCGATAGGTTGTTCATCCGTTCCTGATTTGGGAAGCTGGGGTTGTCGAGACCTCCCGCAACCTGGACAGGAGAACGGATGAACAGCCACAAGCATGCGAGATTGACTGCCAAAGGTCGAGCCCTGCTGGTCAGCAGAGTGCTGAACGAGGGTTGGACGATGTCCGCCGCGAGTGAGGCGGCAGGCGTGAGCAAGCGCACCGGCTTCAAGTGGCTGGCCCGCTTCAAGGCGGAAGGTGCGGCAGGCCTGGCCGATCGCAGTTCTCGTCCGAAGCGCAGCCCACGAGCGCTGACGGCCCAAAAGCAAGCGCAGCTGGAGGATCTACGGCGCCGCCGCTGGCCGCTATGGCGAATCGCCGAGCAGGCCGGCTGCGGTGTGGCGACGGTCAGCCGTTGCATGAAACGATTGGGACTGTCCCGACTGAAGTCGCTGGAGCCGCCGCAGCCCGTGGTGCGCTACGAGCGCGCAGCTGCAGGCGAGCTGCTGCACCTGGATACCAAGAAGCTCATGCACATCGATGGCATCGGCCACCGCATCACCGGCGACAGACGCACGACCAAGCGCGGCATCGGCTGGCAGATGGTTCACCGGCGATCGATGACCACTCGCGTGTGTCGTTCGCGCAGGTGCTGCCCGACGAGACGACCGATAGCTGCGTGCAGTTCCTGCGCCAAGCGGTGGCCTACTACGCCAGCCTGGGCGTGCGCATCGAGCGCGTGATGACAGACAACGGCACGGGCTACAAGAACACCTTCAAGGCTGCCTGCGACGAACTCGGCATCCGGCACATCAAGACTCGGCCCTACACCCCCAAGACCAACGGCAAGGCCGAGCGCTTCGTCCAGACCAGCTTGCGCGAGTGGGCCTATGCCCAGCCCTACGTCAGCTCAGCGCAGCGCGAGGCCGCTCTGCAGCCCTTCCTGCACCGCTACAACTGGCATCGGCCACACTCCGCCCTGAACCGCCAGCCGCCCATGACCCGCATCCCGGCCGTGAGCAACCTCTTGGAACTCAACATCTAGATCGAAGTGCTACGAAACCTGGGGCAGCGCAGAACAGCCGGATCGCTCGTCCTAAGCTGCGCGAGCAGAAACCTGCACATCGCGATAGCAAGCATTCATGGGAATCGCATTCATCAACACACCCAGCATTACAAAGTCTGTCGCTCCGGCTGCCACGGTGACATTCTTTTTGATGGAGATATCCAGGCGCTTCTTCTCGAAGCCCAAAAGCTCATCCTGGAAGTCGGCACGCGACCTGTCCCCGACGGCGGCTGAACCAACCTTGCCTACCCACGCGAAGAGCGCGTTGCGTGTCACGATCCCGTTGGGAAACTCCACGACGGCCGAGGCGGTAACAGCGTACTCGACCGCGGCGCTTGATGCGTTCTTGATGGTCGTCCAACCTACGGCGTACAAAGTGTTCGGAACGGTGAAATCCATCGCATCTGGAGCGCATCGATAGCTGATGTCGAACAAGCTAGTGTCGCGATCGGAGTCGCTGCACCCCGCCAGCGCCAACACCACGATGGCAGCGCGAGCGCCGAAGAAGACAACAGAGGCCACCAACCTGAAAAACGAGAGCATGAAGAATCTCATTAGCCGGCGCTCTTGGCGCGCCGGGCTTTGACTGGATGGGTTTGGGGCAGTGCGCCTGGATGGCGCAGCGAGCCAGCGGCTGCGCCGCGCGACCGGGATCACCCCACCCCAATGAATTCTGGGGTCAACTCCACTCGCTTGAGTAGCCGCAATGCAGCCTCGTGGACAATCTCGGAGAAATCGGCCGAGCTACGGGCATCCTGGCAGCGCAGCCCGAGGGCGGCTTCGTCGTGACCTTCCCCGGCGTGTCCGAGGCCATCACCCAGGGCGAGGACGAGCGAGAGGCGCTGCTGTACGCCGTTGATGCGCTGGAAACGGCTGTGTCGTTCTACGTCGAGGCCCGCAAGCCGCCCCCCGTGGCGAGCAAGCCCAAGCGCGGCCAGCGTACCGTGCGCCCTGCTGCGCTGGAAGGACAGTGCTTGGCTAGCTGTGAACCGTCAAGAGGTTGTTTTTCGACTTGGTGAGTCTGGACATGGGGAAGGCATCCGCCGATGCCGGAGTGTGGGCGGTGCCAGTTGTAGTGGTGCTGCCAGCTGGCCAGGGTCCGGGTTCGTTGGCTGGAGTTCTGGTAAGTCCAGCCGTAGGCCCACTCGAGTAGCACCGACTGGATGAACCGCTCGGCCTTGCCATTGGTCTGCGGCCGGTAGGCGCGGGTGAACTGGTGGGTGATGCCCAGCTCGGGGCAAGCGCTGGCGAAGTCGCGTGAGCGGAAGGCCGAGCCGTTGTCCGTCAGTACGCGGCGTACCTTGCTGCCCAGGCCGGCGTAGTAGGCCACCGCGTCGCGCAGGAACTGCACGGCCTGTGGCGCCTTCTCGTCGCGGCGCTGCCGTGAAGGCAATCCGCGTATGGTCGTCCACTGCCACGAACAGCATCTCCCAGCCTGCCTGAACCGTACCGGGAATCGAGGAGGCCTGTTGGCTTGAGTCAGACCGCTGTGGTCTGACGGTTCTTGGGTTCAGGCTTTCTCTCCCGGCCCCCCGCAGGGGCCGCCGGAGCCCCGGTTGGACCATGTATTCATGGTTCAACCCTCCTGCAACGCTGCCGTCGAAGCAGGCTCGCTTGCGCTCAACGCCTGCTTCTGACGCCAGTAGTTTGCCTCGGCTTCGGCCGGCGGGATGTAGCCGATGGGTTCGAGCAAGCGATGGTGGTTGAACCAAGAGACCCACTCCAGCGTCGCCAGTTCAACCGCCTCGCGCGTCTTCCACGGCCCGCGCCGGTGGATGATCTCGGCCTTGTACAGCCCGTTGATGGTCTCGGCCAGCGCGTTGTCGTAGCTGTCGCCGGTGCTGCCCACCGAGGGCTCGATGCCGGCCTCGTCAAGACGTTCGCTGTAGCGGATGGACACGTACTGCGAGCCGCGGTCGCTGTGGTGCACCAGGTCGCCTTCGCGCTCAGCCCGCCGCGCATACAGCGCCTGCTCCAGCGCGTCGAGCACGAAGTCGGTCTGCATGGAACTGCTGACCCGCCAGCCGACGATGCGCCGCGCGAAGACGTCGACCACGAAGGCGACGTACACGAAGCCCTGCCAGTCGAGACGTAGGTGAAGTCCGCCACCCACAGCTGGTTCGGCCGGCGCGCCTTGAACTGCCGGTTGACGCGGTCCAGCGGGCAGGCCGCCTTGGCATCGGGCACCGTCGTGCGCACGCCTTTGCCGCGCTGGCTCCTTGCAGGCCGAGCCTGCGCATCAGTCGCTCCACGGTGCAGCGAGCCACCGTCACGCCTTCGCGCAGCAACTGTCGCCACACCTTGTCGGCGCCGTAGACGCGCAGGTTCGCTTCGTACACGCGTTGCACCTGGGGCATCAAGGCCGCGTCGCGCTGCGCCCGCGCAGGCAGCAACGCCGGATCGCGCTGGCGCGCCGCATGACGCCTGTACGCCGACGGGGCGATCTGCAGCGCGCGGCAGATCGACTCGACCCCAGGCGAGCACGATGCTCGTCGATGAAGGCGTTCACTTCTTGTGGTGGCGGTCGAGCTCCGCCTGGGCGAAATACGCGCTCGCCAGCTTCAGGATCTCGTTGGTCTTGCGCAGCTCACGGACCTCGCGTTCGAGTTCCTTGATGCGCTGCTGCTCGGCCGTCGTGGCACCGGGCCGCACGCCGCTGTCGCGCTCGCCTTGGCGCACCCACTTGCGCAGCGTCTCGGCCGTGCAGCCGATCTTGGCCGAGATCGACTCGATCGCCGCCCACTGCGACGGGTACTGGTCCTTGGCGTCGAACACCATGCGCACAGCGCGCTCGATCACCTCGGGGGAAAACTTCGGGGACTTCCGCATCTTGGCTCCATTCTCAATCGAAGGAGCCTCCTCAAAACCCGGGGCGGTTTATGAGCAAGCGCACCGGCTTCAAGTGGCTGGCCCGCTTCAAGGCGGAAGGTGCGGCAGGCCGGCCGATCGCAGTTCTCGTCCGAAGCGCAGCCCACGAGCGCTGACGGCCCAAAAGCAAGCGCAGCTGGAGGATCTACGGCGCCGCCGCTGGCCGCTATGGCGAATCGCCGAGCAGGCCGGCTGCGGTGTGGCGACGGTCAGCCGTTGCATGAAACGATTGGGACTGTCCCGACTGAAGTCGCTGGAGCCGCCGCAGCCCGTGGTGCGCTACGAGCGCGCAGCTGCAGGCGAGCTGCTGCACCTGGATACCAAGAAGCTCATGCACATCGATGGCATCGGCCACCGCATCACCGGCGACAGACGCACGACCAAGCGCGGCATCGGCTGGCAGATGGTTCACCGGCGATCGATGACCACTCGCGTGTGTCGTTCGCGCAGGTGCTGCCCGACGAGACGACCGATAGCTGCGTGCAGTTCCTGCGCCAAGCGGTGGCCTACTACGCCAGCCTGGGCGTGCGCATCGAGCGCGTGATGACAGACAACGGCACGGGCTACAAGAACACCTTCAAGGCTGCCTGCGACGAACTCGGCATCCGGCACATCAAGACTCGGCCCTACACCCCCAAGACCAACGGCAAGGCCGAGCGCTTCGTCCAGACCAGCTTGCGCGAGTGGGCCTATGCCCAGCCCTACGTCAGCTCAGCGCAGCGCGAGGCCGCTCTGCAGCCCTTCCTGCACCGCTACAACTGGCATCGGCCACACTCCGCCCTGAACCGCCAGCCGCCCATGACCCGCATCCCGGCCGTGAGCAACCTCTTGGAACTCAACATCTAGCTGAGCGCGCCGGGCCATGGACAAAGCATGGCGACCGCCTAGGCAGCCGTCCATTCGTTGAAGCCCTGTCTGGGGATATCCGGAGCGTTGTTCAGCCTGATGGTGTCCTCACGACGTACCAATCGCCCAAGCGGCAGAGAGTGCAGTTCAACCTCAAGGCCTGGGTCGAGCTCCTGACCTCAATGACCAGCGCCTCCGGCTCGGGGCGTAGGATTTGCGCGCCTTGTTCAGCGCCTTGCCGAGCTCGTCTGCCGTCATCTCGGCAGCATCAGTGCGAAGTTTGGCGTAGCGCTTGGCATCGACTTCATTGGTCGCGGCCTTGCCAATCGGGCGGATGGCAATGAGTGCCGCCCCTAGATGGAAAATCCAGCCGCGCCGGCGATGCTTAACCGTGCCGGGACGCCCGTTCTGACGCATATAGCGCAGCGCTACCGCCAACCAGTGCCATGAACGTCCCGAAAGTCTGGACGTGCCGGTAAACGCGCGCGGGGCGACGGCGGAGGCGCTCCGAGTAACGGATCTGCCTCAGTAGATCGGCCGTATTCATTACGTAAGCCTAGCGCTCTCCTCCGAACGACGGGGCCGTGGCCGGTGAAGTCGCTTGCGCCGGCTGCGGCATGAGCACCGATGGCGTGGGCCCTTAGGGTTTTGGTCGGCTGGATCCGTTCATGCCCTGCTTCTGCTTCACTGCATTTCTTCAGAGCCAATCTCAAACCGGATACGCTACCAGACGAAGCCTCAGAGTCCCCGCAGGAGCCGAGGTCAAACGTCTTTGGGAGAACACTCAGCCGGTTGCGGAGAGCTCATAGCCCATACAGTTCTATGTCCGCAATTCGTGCCCCGCGCGAAACTCAACGCGCTGTCGTCGGTTCCTTCTGTTGTCTCCTCCCTTTGGGCAGCGAGGTCGCGCGGGGTTCTTTTTGCGTGTTCAAGACTCATGCATTGGACTCGTTTTGCTTTCATTTCTCAGGTCGGCCATATCTGTGGTGGTGGTCTTCGCCGTTGTGTCTTTCATGATGCTGGCGCTGGTTGGGTGCGGGGTCGCCACCGAATCTCTCGACGAACAAGTACAGGAAGCCAGCGTGCTAGTCAGCCGCAACAAGGTCCTTTACGAGGCAATCCGGCTAACCACCGACATATTTGCGCACAAGACGCTAGTGGCCGAATTTAGTTCCAATGTTAATAGCCTCAAGCTCTTGCACGAAAGTGCCCAGCAGCCGAACTGTGGGACGCCAGAAGGTCGAGAGTCGGCGTACCCCGAGTGCATCTCGTGGTGGATCGTACTGACGCAACTCGTCCCGGAGCAGATGCCTTGCGAGAATCGGCCTGAATGCACGGCTGGGCCCTCTGCTCGCAAATCGCCAGATTGAGGCGACGAAGCGCCGGCATGTTCCCGTGCTTCGGAACGTCAGGCTTGCAGCGACGCCGCCTAGCGTCCCACCACCGATACCGACATGCCGGAATCTTTTAGGTGCGGCGCAGCTGCGTGTGCGTCTCTGCAGCGCGGGTCTGTAGTGACAACCGCAACGGGCGTAGGCGGTGTACTTGCCGCCCTACTTTTGGCCGGAAAGATGTGTACGCCCTTTGCGGTCGCTCACGGGCCGCCATTTCGTTGGCTAGGCGCAGCTCGTGCGCCTAGCATTCCAACTCGCTAACCCGCCGCTGATTCGCCGTGGACGCCTCCCGGCGCCGCCTCTGGTCACGCCCCTCCTAGAGAACACAGCGCCGCAGCCGTCTCGGTCTTCCAGCCATTTTGCAGGCCACTGCGTCGCTTGCGGCCAAACCGGCTGGTTCGGGTCTTAGCCACGAAGCCATGCGCGCTGCGCGCTTGACAACCCCGTATAGGAAACTTGGGCGCACCCTCATGATGACTCCATCTTCTTAGGCGAAAGAGCACTATGAGATTTAGGCGGTTTACGCACGCCTCGCCCCTCGGGGGCGCTATTCGCGATCATTTGAATTCTGGACATGCGCCGGTATGGGCAATTGCCCTCCGTGCTTAACGGCCTTCAGTGAGAAGCTCGAATAGACTTCTTCGACTCCTGGGCATGCCTGCAGCGTACAGCGCACGAACTCGCCGAAAGCGTTCAGATCGGACGCAACAACCTCTAGCAAAAAGTCGTATCGCCCAGAGACATTGTGGCAGGCGATGACCTCGGGGATGGTCGCGATCCTAGCTTCGAAAGCACGCGCGACATGCTGCGTATGGCTTCCCATCATCACTGAGACGAAGGCTGTCACGCCGTAACCCAGGTGAGCGGCCGAAAGCTTAGCTTGGTAACGTTGAATAAGGCCCGCCTGCTCCAGCGCCTTGACTCGCCGCCATACCGGCGACGGCGACAGCAAAACCTGCTGCGATAGCTCTGCAACGGTAAGGCGCGCGTTGTCCTGCAGCAGCCCGAGCAGCTGACGATCGATTCGGTCAAGATGAATGGTCATGGGAAAATGTTCCACCCTGCTAGGGCAAATGTAATCTGCATTGCGGAATCACTCGCCTCCCCGGCGACTTTAGCAAGCACTTCCCGCGGCCTTTGCGTCAACATGCCAGGAGTTCAAACCGCAAACGAGGTCAGACATGTCGGGCTTTTCCACAACGGCGATTCACTACGGCTACCGAAGTGATGAGCATCAGGGAGCATTGGTACCCCCATTTATCTCACTTCCACATACGCTTTCCCCAGCGCTGAGTATGGCGGGCAGTGCTTCGCTGGTGAGGTTCGGGGGCACTTCTACACCCGTATCTCGAATCCCACGACGCAGTTGCTCGAACAGCGTATCGCTGCCTTGGAGGATGGGGCGGGGGCGATCGCATTCGCGTCCGGCATGGGGGCGATCACGGCCACGCTCTGGACCCTACTCCGACCTGGTGACGAGATCTTGGTAGATGAGACTTTATACGGTTGTACCTTCGCCTTCTTGCACCATGGTATTGGCCAGTTTGGGGTTCGGGTGCGGCATGTAGACATGACCGACATGCGGGCAGTCGCGGCATCTCTTGGTGACAGCACGCGCGTCGTCTACTTCGAGTCCCCAACCAACCCGAACATGCGCTTGGTAAACATCCCAGAGGTTGCCCGTCTCGCCAAGACTCGCAATGCCTTACTCGTCGTTGACAACACGTACTGCACTCCCTACTTGCAGAAGCCGCTGACACTTGGCGCAGACGTAGTTGTGCACTCTGCGACAAAGTACATCAGTGGACATGGAGACGTCACTGCCGGGCTTGCGGTAACTGCTACTCCCGATCTGGCGCAAAAATCCGCATGCAGGGGCTCAAGGATCTGACTGGGGCAGTAATGTCGCCGCAAGACGCATTCTTGGTTCTGCGCGGCCTAAAGACGTTGGCGCTGCGAATGGAGCGACACTGCAGTAACGCAATGGCAATTGCTCGACTAGTGGCGTCGCATCCAGCCGTCGAAGACGTCTACTTTCCTGGTCTTGAGTCGGACCCATATCACGATTTGGCCAAGCGGCAGATGAATGGAAGGTTCGGAGGCATGGTGGCGTTCGAGCTACAAGGTGGCGCCGCATCGTGCAAACGATTCATGAATGCGCTGAACCCGGTAGCGCGTGCCGTTAGCCTTGGCGATACGGAATCTCTAGCGCAGCATCCTGCAAGCATGACACATTCCACCTATACGCCCGAAGAGCGTGCCGCTCATGGCATATCGGAGAGCTTGGTGCGTGTTTCTGCGGGCCTTGAAGACGAGGAAGATCTGCTCACTGATCTTCGGGGCGCCCTAGACTCAGTTTGAACCATACGCATCAACGATGCCCCGAAGTATGGCAAACGTGCCTGGGCAACGCGAGCTAGTTTCTCAACGCTGCCAGGGAGGCTGCGGTGTTCCGTCTGGACGAAGGATTGAATGAGAAGTTGTACCGCGAGCTTGTGGACTTCCGGTTGAGCGTGGAGAAAGTGCCCGGGGACGGTTCCGTTTGCGCAGGCGGTGTACGCGTTCGGCAACCGGCGGCGCAATCGGGCGAAGGTCTTGGGGTTGGAGCGCAGCGGCTTGTGGCTGCTGCTCAAACGATTCGAGTAGGACAGCTGCGCTGTCCCTAAGTTTGGTAGCACTTCGATCTAGATGTTGAGTTCCAAGAGGTTGCTCACGGCCGGGATGCGGGTCATGGGCGGCTGGCGGTTCAGGGCGGAGTGTGGCCGATGCCAGTTGTAGCGGTGCAGGAAGGGCTGCAGAGCGGCCTCGCGCTGCGCTGAGCTGACGTAGGGCTGGGCATAGGCCCACTCGCGCAAGCTGGTCTGGACGAAGCGCTCGGCCTTGCCGTTGGTCTTGGGGGTGTAGGGCCGAGTCTTGATGTGCCGGATGCCGAGTTCGTCGCAGGCAGCCTTGAAGGTGTTCTTGTAGCCCGTGCCGTTGTCTGTCATCACGCGCTCGATGCGCACGCCCAGGCTGGCGTAGTAGGCCACCGCTTGGCGCAGGAACTGCACGCAGCTATCGGTCGTCTCGTCGGGCAGCACCTGCGCGAACGACACACGCGAGTGGTCAGAGCCGGCCGCGCAAATCTGAGCACGGCGTAAGGTGGAAAAGCTGCTCCGATGGGCGAGGATAGAGCCTGAGACGAAGGAGCATGAAGCATGAGCAGGAGACCACGCCGCAACCACTCAGCGGCGTTCAAGGCCAAGGTGGCGCTGGAGGCCTTGGCCGACGGCAAGACGATTGCCGAGATCGCGCACAAGCACGACGTTCACCCGCATCAGGTCACGGAGTGGCGGCGGCAGCTGATCGAGCGCGCGGCCGGGGTGTTCGGCGCGCCGGCGGTGGCCGCGGCGCCGCCGGTGGACCTCAAGGCGCTGCACGCCAAGATTGGCCAGCTGGCCCTGGAGAACGATTTTTGGAAGGCGCGCTCAGCAAGGCCGGGTTGCTGAGCGTAAAGCGATGATCGATCGCGATCACCGTCTGCCGGTCAAGCGTCAGGCCGAGTTGCTGGGCATCAGCCGCGGCACGGTGTACTACCAGCCCGCGCCGATCCCGGAGGCGGAACTGGCGCTCATGCGGCGCATCGACCGCCTTCACCTGGATCACCCGTACGCCGGCAGCCGCATGCTGCGAGACCTGCTGCGCCTGCAGGGCGTGGAGGTCGGACGGCGGCACGTGGGCACGCTGATGCGGCGCATGGGCATCCAGGCGCTGTACCGCAAGCCCAACACGAGCAGGAAGCACCCGGCGCACGCGGTCTTCCCGTACGCGCTGCGCGGGCTGGCCATCGAGCGGGCCAACCAGGTCTGGGCGCTGGACATCACCTACATCCCGATGGCACGCGGCTGGGTGTACCGGTGGCGGTGCTGGACTGGGCCAGCCGCCGGGTGCTGGCCCACCGGGTGTCGATCACGATGGAGGCGGACTTCTGCGTGGAGGCGCTGCGCGAGGCGGTGGCCCGCTGGGGTGCGCCGGAGATCGTCAACACCGACCAGGGCAGCCAGTTCAGCGGTGCGGAGTTCGTGGCCGAGGTGGCACGCATCGGCGCTCGCCAGAGCATGGACGGCCGGGGCTGCTGGCGGGACAACGTGTTCGTCGAGCGGCTGTGGCGCAGCGTGAAGTACGAGGAGGTGTACCTCAAGGCCTACGACAGCGTCAGCGCGGCGCGCCAGGGCCCGGCCACCTACCTGGACTTCTACAACAGCCGCAGGCCGCACCAAAGCCACGACGGGCGCACGCCGGACATGATCTACTTCGGCACGCTGCAGCCGCAGGCCCAGGCCGCATGAGGGTTGAAACCTGAGTACAGGTCCCAACGGGGACCTCCGGCGGCCCCTGCGGGGGCTGATAGACAAAGACCGAAAAGCCAAACACCAATCGCAGCCAATCCACCTACATCAGCTCACGGCGTGTTCAGACGAGCGGAGCCGGCTCTCAGGAACGGCGTCGAACTGCGCTTCATCCAGCCCGGCAAGCCGGTGCAGAACGCCTACATCGAGAGCTTCAACAGCCGCGTCAGGGGCGAGTGCCTGTCGCAGCACTGGTTTGCCAGCCTGAGCCACATGCGCAGCGTCATCGACAACTGGCGCGGGGACCACAACCACCACCGGCCACATAGCACCCTTAGGTACGTGCGGCCGGCCGTGTTCGCCGCGCATTGCCATGTTCGGCACGTGCTCGCGCGAAGAAGTGTCCTAGGCCGGATTCAGTATGCTGCGCGCACTGTACCCGCAAAGTCTCCGTCGTTGAACTCAAAACGTACGTCGAAAGATGGCTTCTGTGTCGGCAAAGAATGACGGGAAGATATCCAGACTTTCAGGATCAAAGGTCTCTTCGTTGGCAGCAATCTGTCGGCGGTCATTGCTAAACGGGTTCCCCAAACCGGCACATCCTTGGTTTCCTTGCCAATGACATCAAGAAGGGAAACGACACCTAGATCCGCAACGATGCGCAGCGCGAAGGGCAGTGACAACACACCCAAAGGACTACTCGCAGCGATCTTGTAGATGTAGTAGCGGTCCTGCTTCTTCACTTCAAGAACTTCGTAACTGTCCTCCCGAATGTGGGCGCGCAGATACGGACTGCTTAACGAGCCAACACGATTGGGAGTAATTACCTCCCACGGCACGTTTTGCTGCATCGCTCCTGGTAGGGCCGAAAGCGTAGCCAACTCGAAGAAGTCGTCTTCCGGCGCCATTGCCATTGAGGTGCGTCCGTCCGACCGAATGATCAGGTGGGCAGGACCGAGTCGACCGTTGAAATGGTTGGAAACCGCGAAACTGTAAGCTCCAGTGTGCTGGATGAGAAGAAGATCATTTGTCTGTACTGCTGAGAGATCGGTTTCTGGAAGCAACACGTCACCAGCGAAGCACAGTGGCCCGCCAACGGAATCTGGCCCCTGGCGAGGGAGCGGCTTACCCTGGTGCAGCACTCGACTGCGCCAGGAGAGAGTGGTGGCGCGGAGCAGTTGATCGGAGCCGACATCACAGATTGCCCACTTCTTGCCGCGCATATTCTTGGTGTTGACAACCCTGGTGATCAGGGCGCATGCATCGGCTACAAGAGAGTTGCCTGGTTCAATGAGATATGTAATGTCAGGCAGCATGTCACGTCGAAGGCAATCGACAAACGCTCGCCGCGACGGAAACAACTGATCTTCTTCAAAGACAACGCCCAGACCCCCACCTAGATTTAGTATGTCCAGCGGGTGACTGAATCTGTTACGCCAAATCTCGACCATCTCATGCAAAGCTGCCATGGACGCCTCGAAAGCTTGGAGGTTGTCCATCAGCGTACCTACATGAACGTGCAACCCGTTCACCGGAATCCGACACTCCGATAACAGTTCCGGCACATCTTCTTGTGGAATGCCGAACTTGCCAGTTGGATCGGCGTGGGCTACGAGAGCCTTCCAATCTTGGTCTTGGTCATAGCCAACAGGCGCGCGGAAAGTAACACGGAAAAGAAGCCGGCCTCTGCCGGGTTCTGCGCCAACGCTGAGTTGCGCTATCGCAGAAACAGAATCGGCTATCACCGTGCCGCCGGCGTTATAGACTTGGACGAGCAGTCCAGGATCAGGAGCAGGCGAATTATATAGGACGGAGGTCGGCGCAAAGCCACAGGCCAGTGCACGCCTCACCTCATAACCACTAGCGCAATCGGCGGCCGCGCCGGCCAAGGCTAGAGTCCGCAGCACCTCGAATGATGGATTAGCCTTGACTGGAAAAGCTACCGCATTAGCACCACCCACCAGCTCCGATAGCTGCAGCAGGTTCTGCCGCAATTGGGCCTCGCTCGTAACGTAAAGAGGAGATCCGTACTCGGCCACTAAGCCGGCAACATCCAAGTCACTTGACCACGTTTCGAAGGCTGAAAATTGCTTGATGGATAAGCTAGCTGCCCGCGACTGCTAGCAAATGGTGGGCTAGAAGCCTATTCAGGTATTGCATCAGGTGGGCCGCCATTAGGTGCTGCACATCTCTGGAAATTATGTTCGATATCAGAGCCTAGACATTACTTTGCGCTGTAACGCTGAGAATGGCTCCAAAATGCCCTGATGTGACTGCTCTAATGTAGAAGCTGTAAAATAGTCTCGGCGACCACGCTGACAGAAGATACTTCTAATGCCAACGCACCCCACTCTGGCGCAGAAGACCGAGTCAAGTCTCGAGAAGTTCGAACAGAGAAGATAGCGCTCGATTTAGTATGTAGAGCCCGAATTGTATTGTGGCCAGAAGATGTGGTTCCCTTCGGTTTATCAGGCCATCTATCGGACAGACAGGCGCATATGCCTTGCCGAATACCAGATTATCGAGGCGTCAAAAGCATTCCGTAGACTGCGGCTTCTTGGTTCAAAAAGTATCCGCCTGACTGGAGCGTGGCCGACACAGCCCAATCGCAACCAAGCTGTCAGTGATCCGGTCGATTTCCGCGATTCGTTCCTCAGTAGTCAGAAAGGCGGATTGAGTCACAGCGACGAGAGCGTCACGCACGCCTTCTGGGAAGTGGGAGCTAATCATTTGTTTCGGATTCTAAGAGGAAGCAGAAGCATTTTCGCATTGTGAGGCTATAGAAGGCGATAGGCACTACGATGGCAATCGAACGTTCACAATGATCAGTAATCCCACTAGCGCGAACGCCAACGCGACCGCAAGAGAACGACTGGATCGCCTCTGTGAAGTGGGTCGCCCTCTGCGGGAGGGGGTAAGGCGCCCTCCGCTGCTAAATTGTACGTTTCTTGGAAGTCCGGGCTCGATAATCCTTTCAGATCGAAGTCACGACGGCTTCTACGGTATTTATGTGTCGCTTTAAGCGTGTTATGGTTTCTCATCTTGCGTTTTCCGTGTGTGACGCTAAAACTTTACATGTGACATCGCCATAGACAGCGATGCCTTTATTTCCATTCGATACACTCGCGCGGTTGTGCGCTCATGGCCCTAATTCGGATGGAAAGACTATGCCCAATCGTCTATTATGGGCTCGTTGCCGGCAGCAGGCTTTCCATCTCCATACGGAAAAGCAGCGCTATTGCCGTGGGTTACGATGGCGTTGCGGGTGTTTGCTCTGTGCGCATTGAGCGTGGGCACGCTGGAGAGGATCGAGTCGGGACATTCGCCTATTTCTGGGGGCAAGTCACCCCCGAGCGCTGATCTCTCGTCGTTTACCTGGTTGTTGCTTGAACAGGTATCGTTTGGCCTTCGCAAAACCTCGCAGGCGGCGTAGTGAATCGATTCTGCAGCGTAGCGGCCGGAAGTCGATATTTTCATCTGTCTGATATGAATTAGCAGCCTAGCCTGAATCACGTGGAACTCCGGTAGATCGAGGGTTTGGCTACTCGGCGATCGCCGCATCCATCCTTACAACGCCGGAGCCGACAATCGGATTGGCTGCCTCATAGCCCCCACCCCACCACTGACCCCGATTGAGTCAGTGATTTCTGGAAGTGCATGGAGCAAGGCCCGTGTGAGTGTTTTGCTAAAACGAGTGTTTACTTCTGATTGGATCTGGTCCATCGCTTCTGCAATAGACCGGGCACTCTTGTAGGGGCGCTGCGAAATTAAGGCGTCGAACACATCGGCAATAGTCACGCATTGCACTTCCAACGGAATCTCTGTGCCCCGAAGCCCAATAGGATATCCCTTGCCGTCATGGCGCTCGTGATGGAGCAACGCGATTTTCGCGGCCAGATTTAATTCCGGTGAGGTATTAGACGCCAAGATTCTAAATCCGGCGATTGTATGACCTTGCATGACACGAAATTCATTGGCTTTGAGCGTCGCGGGCTTTTGTAGAATCTGATCCGGAATGGCAATTTTGCCAATATCGTGAAGTGGCGCTACTGAACCGACGCGCGAACATATTTCCTGGGGTAGCCCCACATATTTGGCAACAATCTCGGAGATTTTTGCCATTCGCTGCATGTGCCCGGCCGTACAGGTGTCCTTTGCCGCCGCGACCCGAACGAGCGATTGAATTAGGGCCTCGCTATGCTCTACGCCTATCCAATTGCTGCACGTAAGATCGTCAGTGGCTAGGAGCGACCGCATTTCCGGGTGGCGCCACCGTTGAAGGAGGCGATACATCTCTGATACGTTCGAAGGCTGCAACAAGACCTCGCGTGCGCCCATTGCCAACAGGGATTCAGCTGTGCATGCTTCGTCTGGAGTCATCGCAATGACCACTACGCCCCGGCTTGCCAGTTCGCCAATCAGTGAGCCTGCTTGACTGTCGTCAGCCAATACTCCCGTCACGAGAACAGTGGAAGGGGCTAGCGCCTCCCTTGCCTGCTCAGCGGTCGAGCATTGGCGAATGTTGGTCCAGCCAACCAAGGCCGCTATTACAGCGATCAACTGCCCCTCAACTCGGTCTTCGGTCAATATCGACAACATAGAAGCCTTCGTCAGCAACGTTGACGGTATTCTTTGCGGGTACTTCTCGCATGCTTCTCGTAAGTGTCTTCGGCCGCACGGTCGCGACTGGCGCGCGATGTCAGCCCCATCGTCGACGCCGAAGAAGCGTTGCTGGTCGCTGCGTCGCTGTCGGTCGCATGCGGAGTCGCTTCCCCTTCCCGGTGCAGGGCCGCGGCCGGGGTAAGCGAGGGTCTATGGAAAGACATTCAAAGCGCGAAGGTATGGCCCGCGTTGGCGGCGCACGCCACGCAGCGCGTCGCAGTCGTGCACGCGTTCGCGACGCATCTGGTCTTCGCCGCGGCAGCCATGAGCAATGGCGCTTGACCACCCTGCCTGTCTGTGAAGCCTCATGGGTTGTAGCCGGTGTTCATCCGGATCGGGCTCAGGAGGCTGAAGGTCGTCCAATCCCAATCCTCAAGGAAGCCAACCGCAAGACTAATCAGAAGCACTCGTGATTGGCATATTCGCGCCGCCCGGAGATGGGCCTGCATATCAATGCGCTGAACTGGTTTGCCGGTCGGGCTGCGGCGGCGCTTGGTTTGACGCCGGCGAACGCACGCAAGTGGCTGGGGAGCTAACTCGCCGACGGCGAGGCGGATCCGGCCGATGCAGGGTCGCGGGCGGCTTGTTCGCCGAGAGCGATCGAGCTCACCAAGGCGCTGCTGATCCTCGAGCGGCGCTGGCGCTGCATCACGCAGGTTCGAATCGCACGCAGCACAGGTGCCTCGGAGAGCAGGGTCAGCCGCGCATTGGCCCGGGCGGGGATGTCTAGGCTCGGCGACCCGGCGGCGACCCGGCGGCGGCCCGGCGGCGGCCCAGCCGGTGGTCTGCTACAAGCATGGGCGACTCGGAAATCTGCTTCACTTCGACGCCCAGAAGCTCGGTCGCATCGAATATCCGAGCAACCGCGTCACGGGCAACCGGCGCGACTCGTTGGGCGGCGCCAGCTGGGAGGCGTTGTTCGTCGTCGTTGACGACCGCGCGCGCATCGCCTCGGCGGCCGAGCAGGTGGACGAGAAGACGCCGCAGGCCGTTAGCTTTTTGCGCTATGACCTGACGCACTGCGCGGGCTTGGGCGCCACGGTACGCCGAGTGCTGATCGAAAGCGGCGCAACGTTCCGATTCAAGTAGTTCGTCGGCGTCTACGCCAAGCTGCACATCAAGCACCAATTCACCCGCGCCCGCAAGAGCCGCGAGGCCTCGCTGAGCGAACCCAACGCCATCGCCCTTTATGTCCGCCTCTAATTGTAAAGTGTCAACAGGTTCTTTCGAGGAACCGAAAGGCGTGAGACCGGTGGTTTGAGATCGATGCCGTGATGAGACCTGTGCCAGTTGTAGAAGTGGTTCCAGGCGGGCAGTAGATTGCGGCGTTGGTCTGAGCTGGCGTAGGCGTGGCCGTAGGCCCGCTCGCGTAGGGCCGACTGGACGAAGCGCTCGGCATTGCCGTTGGTCTGCGGGCGGTAGGCGCCGGTGAACTTCTGGCAGATGCCGAGTTCAAGGCAGGCCGAGGCGAACGCGGCGGAGTGGAACGGCTTGCCGTTGTCGGTCAGCACCCGCTGAATGGGCACACCGAAGCATCCGAGTGAAGGCCATGCGGGTGTGGTTCTCCACAGCCGCGGAGATATGCTCCCGGCCGATGTTGCGCCCGCGTTGGGTGCGGTCGCCAATGATCCGGTGGCCGACCCTGTTGAAGCGGCCGAGCTTCTTGATGTCGATGTGCAGTAACTCGCCGGGCTGATCGCGCTCGTAGCGCTGCACCGCCTCGGGCGGACGCAAGTCGCCGAGTCTGGACGAGCCCGCTCTCTTCAAGACACGGCTGACTGTCGCCTTGGCCACGTCCAGGCACAAGGCGATCTGCGCTTGCAGGCACAGCCGGCGGCGCAACTCCACGATGGCCAGCGCCACCTGTGGCTCGATGGCACGCGTCGACTTCGAAGGGCGCGAGGACTTGTCCAGCAAGCCGGTCGGCCCGGCAGCCAGTAAGCGGCCGAGCCACGTGCGGGCGTCACCACACTGACGCTATGACGGGTCGCTGCTTCGCAAACGCGGTCGCCCCGCTCGGTGATACCTCCAAACGACGAACGTAGGTCACTCGGGCGCTCTTACGGGCGCTCATTCGAATCGGGCAGTTGAGTGGACTGGGGGTCTGGCGATTTCCAGTCTCTCAAAACCTGTCCGAGTGAAGACCCGCAACAGCCGACTGAACCCTCACGTCTAGTGGCGGCTCTGCCACATATTACGGTATGCCCTGCGCGAACCGGATGCCTAGGCTCAAGACCATGTCGGGCGAAGACCGCCGGGCGCGACTGGAGAGTTGTACCCCACGAACACGACGAAGCTTACGCTTCGCGCACGGCTAACGGGGTCTGCGCCGCTGCCAACACCAGAACCCGAATCGCGCGCCGAACGTCAAGCCCGACAGCTCACCGCCGGCCTTGCCCGCCAAGGCGAATTAATCGCAAGAAGTTGACTACTGAGGGGGCGCCAATCTTAGCCACGCGCCCTAAAGGTTCGCGACGCGCCATGACGGCGCACCTTCAACGCCTCCGGCGCAAGGCTCACGCCGGAGCGCTGCACCCCGGCGAGGGCACTGCATGCAGGTGCCATCGAACCGTAAACGACATGCAGTGCCTCCGCAGCTATCACCTAGTGTGGCGCACCGGGTTGCGCGAGCTTGGGCGCAGTGGCGTTGCCGCTGACGGTCCGCACAGAAAGCCCGCCGCTCGTCGGGCTCTACGCGGTTTGACTCTAGCGCCTCATCGGGTCGAGCAGCCCCCGGGGTCGAAATCAAACAACGAGCGCTACATCCATGCCGGCTACAGCGCCGCCGGATGAGTGTGCGGCAAACCACCTTCCCTCGCGAATCCACCCGTGGGCAAATTGCCTGCCGAACGAATCGGGACAGTCGGCGCCAACAACTGTTCCCACAAAGACAGTCTTGGGCGGCTCTGGGGCTACAGATGCTCACACTGCAGAGGCTTGCAACAGAGCTCCAGTATTTGCAAGTGGCGCACGCACTCCCAATAATCAACGAGCGAGTAAGTGAGTGGTGGCCTAAATCCAGGATTTATACACAAGCACACATGACTCGACTCATCAAACTACTTTTTATAGTTTCACTTGGGGGCTCGGGCAATATGCGCGCTCTGAGGCGGGGGGCTCGGTCGTGGCGGAACGCTTCGTCTATTTTGGCGAGCGTCTTGTCGGGCTGTATCCTGTGTGTATTGCGGGCCGGGCAGGTACCGTCTATCTCTCTCAAGAGTTTTTCAACGATAACAGCATTGGCAAGAAAGACATCGTCATCTGCGATGGTCGGCCATTTTGGACTACTGGGCTACATTTTCATCGCATCGATGCAAAGAGCCAGATTACTGCCAATCCAAAGCCCTCAGACTTTAACGCCTCGACAAGCCTTGCCGCCGAAGAGAAGCGACAAAAGCGCGAAGCGATACAACGAGCCCTCAAGGAAAATGAGGCCTACAGAACTAGCTTGAATTTACTAGAATACAATATCAGCGGATGGAAGCAGACTGCTTACCAATCCCTAGTGGCTGATCTTCGAGGGACGTATTACGGTACGTCCGGCCTATACGCTGTAGATGGCATGGCTTCAAGCCAGAACGGCTCCACTCGTGGCGTCATCACAAATCTTGGGTGGTCGCGAACATTCATTGATGCCGAGCTTGACCTCCGAGCCGGCGTTATCTCCGAATCCTCACTGGCAGGAATGGCAACCGTTTACGGTATCGGTATCAAACCACTTCTCAGAGCGATTATTCTACCTCCTCGGCCGGTTTCGAGGGTTTTGCTGAGATTCCCGGGCGACTACAAGTCTATTCGGCCGGAAAGTTAATTGAAGAAACCCCGTGTCGGCCGGATACTTTAACGTTCCACTCAAGCCCGGAGCTGGAAGAGGGTCGGCCTTCGGTGAATACGAGATTGCGCTTATCGATGGATCCGGTGCACAACTATGGCGCAGAACCGTAGTTCTGGGCGCTCAGGGGGCTCGACTGGCAAAAGGGGAAACCCAATGGCGGATTATTGGTGGCCATTCGCCGGGAGCGCGTGCCGGAACACTCCGCTCTATGTTTCGAGGATCAGAACCCCTGGTAAGTGGCTCTCTTTCGTATGGCCTTGGTGGGGGCGTGACTGTCGACGGTGGGCTGCTCGTATCCGACAAAAGGAAGGCTGCTGGCTTCTTGATCTCAGCGCCCTTGAGTAACTGGAGCAGCGTATCTAGCGGCGTCAATCTTACCCGTTCGGAACTTGGCACCGCCACTAAGACTTTCAGTGCGTTATCTGCTTCCTACGGATCTTATTCGGGCGCTTGGTCTGGCGCGACCGAGACATGCCCGCAATCCCCAAACCCAGCCATACACTACGGTAAGTGCTGGAATCAACGCCCTCTCTTTTGGAGGGCCAATTTTCGAATTAGGCCGGCTGACCATTACAAGCTCGGTATCCCGCTCCCTTGGTTTCAAGAATCAAACTAGTGGTTATAGCTTTGCTTTCCGGCCGATCGGGCGCGCCGCAATTTCCCTGTACGGCTCAAGATCGACAAGCGAACGCTCATCGACGACGGTCCATGGGCTGCAAGTATCACTGCCGCTAGGGGCCGGGAGTCTATCTTCGGATGTCAACAAAGCGCCGTCCAGCACGCGTACCACTGCAACTTATAACGCGCAGACCGACGACGGAGTTAATTACTCTATATACGCAGATAGAGTCAGTACAAAGTACAACGAACAGACCTCTGGAGGTCTTTTTGCCAAATATTCCGACTGGCGTTCGTCGTATTCCGGAAGTCTTCGATCAGCGTCGGACGGCTCATATGCGGTTGGGTATGCGCAAAGTGGCGCGTTGGTTTTCGCCGACAAGCAGGTTCTTCCAACAAGAAAATCAGCTGACGGAGTCGCCCTGCTTCACCTGCCTACGATGCCAAACGTCCTACTGGAAGATGCCGGCGGCCGAAAGCTGGGCAGAACTAATGACCTCGGGTACGCGGCGCTCACAACGCCGGCCCCCCGAAGGTTCAAGTTCGGGCTGATGAGATTCCCGAAGATATAGACCTGCCTGAAACTCTGGTCCCAGCCGGTTTGGAGCGCGGGGCTGCCTACGCATTTCGATTTGATCCCGCAAAGATTATAAAGGGCTGGCTCCGAATCATAACAAATACAGGATCCCCTGTTCCCGCTGGTAGCCGTGTGTTGATCGACGGGATAGAACGATCAGTAGTCTTGGAGGGTGGGGACACGTTTTTTTGCAAATTTCCCCGAATCAATTAAGAGTTTCGAAGTTTGGCTGCCGCAGAACCGGGCGCGCTGTCTGATTAGTTTGCCTCTAAGCGTTTCACTTTCCCCGCAAATCAAAGACGAACTCCCGATCCTGTTCTGCTCTGTCGCTGACAGATCGGCGCTAGTTCAAAACGCAAATCACGGGCTGAATCTTTCAAAGTAGGAGATAGTCATGAAACACATGATACTTGGTGCGTTGCTCGCTCTGTCCTCCATGCAGAGTATGGCTTTGGGCGTTGACAAGCTTCTGATCGATCTTGATGCGAACGGCAAATTTAGCGCTTCCGAGAAGCTTACTGTTTATAATGACACCGGCAACGATAAGATCTTCGTGACCGCACAGGTATTCCAATGGTCGATGGACGAAGACGGAGCCATGAAACTAACTCCGACTACGGATGTGAAGGCATTCCCAACAGTACAGACTATAGATCCAGGTGCCACTGGAAATTTCCGGGTTCGCTATGTTGGAGCCGCTCCTAAGGGGGAAGCTTACTATAGAGTACTCCTGAAGGAGGTGCGACTCCCGGCTTCGGTGAAAAATCCCGATGCCGTTACAGAGGCGGAGGCTTCTCTTCAGGTTGGCATTTCTGTGACTGTTCCGATCTACGTGTCTGATTATACGAACGCCAAGAGTGCTCTAGAACGGGTGCAACTGGAGATCGCGAATGTTAGTGGTGAGAAGATCCTGCGCGTTGATAACCAGGGCGCCGAGGCGTGTGACTATTGAGAAGATTCGCCTAAATGGCAAGGAGAGTGGGCCGTTAGGTGTCGTACTTGCCGAATCAAATCGGAAGTTCCGACTAGAATCCTCGGACCTTTCATCGTTGGAAATTGATCTTGCAGACGGCTTGTCGAAGCGGACGGTCACCGTGTCGGTGAGGAACTGAATGAATCCTTGTCGGTCGCATCTCTCCTATGCGGCAGTTTTTGCTGTCACTATAAGTATTAGTAAGCTCGCCATGGCGGAGTGTCGCATTGTGCGCAATCTGGAACCCATCAATGCTCGAATATCATCTGTACCGACAGGCAATCTGCTGGCAAGCTCTTTTGAGGCAAGCCGGGTTCGCGTCTATTTTCAATGTACAGAGCAAAGCACAGCTGAGGTCGAGATACGAAACTCTCTCGCGGGTGGCAAGATAATACTAGGCGAGGGCTCTCGAAGCCTCGCGCTGAAGCCCAGGCTGCGGCGCGCGAACTCTGCAATCGTCGACAAATATTTCGCCGATCTGCCCGGGGAGAGGTATGTGATGCCTGTTGTGCTGGCGCGGTAAACACGTTGGACATCGATGTTTCGCTCGCCAGTGATTATTCACAGTTCATACTTTCCGGCTCGACCAATCTTCGCGGAACGATAAAGTTGATTGTTCGTTAAGCGATAATGAATGGGTTGGTTTGCCTGGAGGCTAAACAAAAAGGAATATTCACAGGCTGTGCTAATCTCGGCGTTGCATACATCGCGGCTCAAGCGACGGGGTGGGGATTATAAATACTCGATGTTCGCAGATACCTCGGAGTCGTAATGAATCTTAGGGCTGCACCAAACGAATAACCTCAGTTTGACGAGTAGAAGTATCTGCGCACGCCTGTACACTATGCGCGCTGCACTCGGCAAATGTCGGGGTTTGTTCGCGAACAAACATCGCTCGGAATGCACGCCTCACGACACTTGCGCGAGCTTTGTCCCGTCGATGAGTAAGATAGACGCTTTATGTCGTTGTGCGTGAAAAGCTTGCGGCCTCTCCCTTCAATCCTCCCTACGTTTTGCATGCAACGCTGCACACGACTTTTTATTCTCTCAACTGGTCGGGTGTTTCGAGAGCTGCGAACTCAGCATCGATAGTATCGAAATCGAGGAGATAAAATGATTTGGCTAGTTTTTCCTGGACAAGCGCGAGTTGGGCGATGGCCTACTTCTCAGAGTATCCCGAGGCACCGCGTGCCGCGTGATCAGGTACCGTTCACGGCCCTCTTATCGCTCATGTCATGAACCCGAAATGGGGGCGATAGATAATGTTGCATAGATCGTCCTTTTCTGGCCTGAAGTTGGAGTGGGGCGGTGGCTCGCTGATTTCTCATGATAGTCGCCAAGCATGCACCTGTTGCCGTCCAACTTTGCGGTGCGCGCATCAGCTTGCGCTGTCCCCGGGGATTCGTAGCAGGTAGTTCTGGCGTCCGATCAACCCGAGACGGAGATCGGACCGATGAAGAAGCGATACACCGAGGAACAGATCATTGGCTTCCTGCGTGAGGCTAGAGCCGGCTCCGCTCGTCTGAACACGCCGTGAGCTGATGTAGGTGGATTGGCTGCGATTGGTGTTTGGCTTTTCGGTCTTTGTCTATCAGCCCCCGCAGGGGCCGCCGGAGCCCCCCGGTTGGGACCTGTACTCAGGTTTCAACCCTCATGCGGCCTGGGCCTGCGGCTGCAGCGTGCCGAAGTAGATCATGTCCGGCGTGCGCCCGTCGTGGCTTTGGTGCGGCCTGCGGCTGTTGTAGAAGTCCAGGTAGGTGGCCGTGCCCTGGCGCGCCGCGCTGACGCTGTCGTAGGCCTTGAGGTACACCTCCTCGTACTTCACGCTGCGCCACAGCCGCTCGACGAACACGTTGTCCCGCCAGCAGCCCCGGCCGTCCATGCTCTGGCGAGCGCCGATGCGTGCCACCTCGGCCACGAACTCCGCACCGCTGAACTGGCTGCCCTGGTCGGTGTTGACGATCTCCGGCGCACCCCAGCGGGCCACCGCCTCGCGCAGCGCCTCCACGCAGAAGTCCGCCTCCATCGTGATCGACACCCGGTGGGCCAGCACCCGGCGGCTGGCCCAGTCCAGCACCGCCACCGGTACACCCAGCCGCGTGCCATCGGGATGTAGGTGATGTCCAGCGCCCAGACCTGGTTGGCCCGCTCGATGGCCAGCCCGCGCAGCGCGTACGGGAAGACCGCGTGCGCCGGGTGCTTCCTGCTCGTGTTGGGCTTGCGGTACAGCGCCTGGATGCCCATGCGCCGCATCAGCGTGCCCACGTGCCGCCGTCCGACCTCCACGCCCTGCAGGCGCAGCAGGTCTCGCAGCATGCGGCTGCCGGCGTACGGGTGATCCAGGTGAAGGCGGTCGATGCGCCGCATGAGCGCCAGTTCCGCCTCCGGGATCGGCGCGGGCTGGTAGTACACCGTGCCGCGGCTGATGCCCAGCAACTCGGCCTGACGCTTGACCGGCAGACGGTGATCGCGATCGATCATCGCTTTACGCTCAGCAACCCGGCCTTGCTGAGCGCGCCTTCCAAAAATCGTTCTCCAGGGCCAGCTGGCCAATCTTGGCGTGCAGCGCCTTGAGGTCCACCGGCGGCGCCGCGGCCACCGCCGGCGCGCCGAACACCCCGGCCGCGCGCTCGATCAGCTGCCGCCGCCACTCCGTGACCTGATGCGGGTGAACGTCGTGCTTGTGCGCGATCTCGGCAATCGTCTTGCCGTCGGCCAAGGCCTCCAGCGCCACCTTGGCCTTGAACGCCGCTGAGTGGTTGCGGCGTGGTCTCCTGCTCATGCTTCATGCTCCTTCGTCTCAGGCTCTATCCTCGCCCATCGGAGCAGCTTTTCCACCTTACGCCGTGCTCAGATTTGCGCGGCCGGCTCTGCTGACGCCGTGCTGCCGGTCAAAGAGCTGTGCAGGAAGCATGGCTTCAGCGAACCGAGCTACTACGCCTGGAAGGCCAAGTTCGGCGGCATGAACGTGTCGGACGCGCAGCGCCTGAAGGCGCTGGAGACCGAGAACACGAAGCTGAAGAAGCCGCTGGTCAACTCGATGCTCAAGATCGACGCGATGCGCGAGGTGCTCAAGGGAAAGTAGTGGCCGTGGCGGCGCGTCGCGAGGTGGTGCGGCAGTTGCAGGAACGGGGCTTGAGCGAACGCCGGGCCTTGAGGCTGGTGGGCATGAGCGCCAGCACGCTGCGCTACCAACCCCGCGACGACGGAAACGGCCGGCTGCGCGAGCGCCTGACGGAGCTCGCCGGCCAGCACCGCCGCCACGGCTACCGGATGCTGCACAGCCCCTTGCGGATCGACGGCTGGGCGATCAACGTCAAGTGCACCTTACGGGGTCTACCGCGCGGAAGGGCTGATGGTGCGCAAGCGCCGACGCAAGAAGCTGCCGGTGCCCGAGCGGCAGCCCCTGGTGCGCCCGATGCAACCCGTCGAGGCGTGGAGCATGGACTTCGTGTTCGACGAGCTGGCCAACGGCCGGCGGGTGAAGACGCTGACCGTCGTGGACGATTGCAGCAAGGAAGCCCTGCAGATCGACGTGGACACCTCGATCCCGGCGCTGTACGTCACGCGCTTGCTCGACCAGGTCAAGGCCGAGCGCGGACTGCCCAAGGTGATCCGCACCGACAACGGACCTGAGTTCGCCGGCCGGACGATGCAGACCTGGGCGGCCAGGAACGGCGTCGAACTGCGCTTCATCCAGCCCGGCAAGCCGGTGCAGAACGCCTACATCGAGAGCTTCAACAGCCGCGTCAGGGGCGAGTGCCTGTCGCAGCACTGGTTTGCCAGCCTGAGCCACATGCGCAGCGTCATCGACAACTGGCGCGGGGACCACAACCACCACCGGCCGCACAGCACCCTCGGGTACGTGCCGCCGGCCGAGTTCGCCGCGCGTTGCCGCCAGCATGCTGGCGGCAACGCGCCAAAGCCTGCATCGACGACTACGATGCAAACCCCTGGGCTCTAGATCGAAGTGCTACGAAACCTGGGGCAGCGCACGCTGTTTTCATGACTATGGCCCGTTACTTGTTGAGTCGTTTCTCCTCAGCCAGAAGCAGAGCTGCGCCCCTAACCGCATTAAGCTTTTTCCGCGGCTGCTACGATTTTAAGCGCGTTCGGCTGCGCCGAATGTAGGCACTGTAGCCTCTATCTTGGCGATGAATTGTCCAACTATTATTCAAGCCGCTGAGCGATTATAGTTCCGGGGGAACGGTGCTCGGATGGAATGAGTTTGACACGCTTGCCCACGCGACATCAGACTCGACCAGCGCTTCAACAAGTGCCTCGATGCTGGTTTTGGCGGGCAGGTACGCTCGCGTTCTTTGTTCCTGAAGAAAACTAAGAAATACAACTACCTTATGAACTCGCAATATTCCATAGTTTACCGACACGAGCTCGCGGCTGCGCAATACGCGAAGATACGAAGAAAATACAGTCCTTGATACGCCGCAAAGTCTGCCGAGAAGGTCCTGTGACGCCCTGATGATCACCTCGTCCGGGAAGCGGCCGGAGCGCTTCCAGCCGGTACGTTTCACTTGCGCTTCAACCAGCAAAGCTAGCAATGTAAATGCCTTAAGCGGAAGCGAGCTATATCGCATAGCCACCAGTTGAGAAAAGGCGCCGGTAGACTTAGTTCCCAGTAGTTTAGTTAGGATCCGAGCAAAATGGCGTGAAGTATCGAGCGCAGAAATGAATGCCTTTCGTGGTAGCAGTAGAATATAAGTATCAGATACGGCCGTCAACGTCATACTTGAGGGCTCCTTCGCAAGGAGAAGGTCCTCACCAAACCAGTTGTCCTCGCTATATACAGCGACTGGGAATTGGGTTCCGTCATCGAGAGCCACGGTGCCGACGAGACAGCCGGATATTACAAATACCCAATAATCCAACCGATCACCGCGAACGAGAAACTGCTCGCCTTCTAAGCAGCTCATTGGTGAGAGATCCCTGCCGATGAGCAGCGCTTCCGACACGGAAAGACCCAGCTTGGTCAGACTTGAGACTGCAATATTACCCATGTCGTCAGCATCCCAATAGGCCGGCACAACCGAGATCAAGACTGTTCGCGCAGAAACATTCGCGAGCGACTTTTTTGGGTGAGGCCATGAACCTGCTTGGCTGCCTGAGACAGATTGAGGCCGAGTCGATCTCGAGCAAACCAAGGCCGTTCATTCTCGTGCTCGACTCCATAGTCGAAAGTTGGTTTGTGCGTGGCACATGTCACGAAAAGATCGCGCTCTTGCCGACGACCGGATCAATTACCGGATGTTTGATAGGGTTTTATACGGACGCTCCGATCGTGAGTAATTCCATGAGTAATCTGTGAGAATACGGTTGGTGCTGCCTTGATCGGCGACGCTCCTCTTTGGCCCCGCTTGAGACGTTGCTTCAGCCGTTGCTCCTCCAGCAGATTTGCTTGTTTCTTTGCAATGAAAGTTGGCTGCTGCTTCGGTTGGCCTGTAGATTGTCGGGACGCTGCTCTGCCGCTAGGGCCGCGCGAACGATAGGCGCCGCCTCCGATGCGCTTGTCGCGGCGGGACGCTCGGAGAAGAAGTGAGTACTTGCGGGTGTACTTGGCGCTTGCCGCGAGCGTTGGCCGAAGCACGGCGGCACAGGCAGGCCTGCGAGTTGGCGCCATCGATTGGCGAGGCGGGAGAGTCGAGCTGGCAGGAGACGTCATGCGGCGTCCAGAAGTGTTACCCCGCCGACCTCGAGGCCTGCCCCCTCCCCGATTGACGACCATACGTTGTCGCTCAAGGCTTCATGCTCGATCTTATTTTTGGTCAGTTCGGCTTTGGTCCGCAGCCGGCACCTGTCGCCGCGGATGGTGAGGACTTGGCTGTGTTGCAGCGGGCGGTTCAGGGTGGCGGTGGCCACGACTGCGTCACCAACCACGCCACCTTGCTAGACCGCGTAGCACATCCTGGTTACGCGTATTTCGCCGCGATCGCATCGGCGGCTGACTGGCTGGGGGCTGGCGGCCACCGTTAGCCTCGAACCGCAGCTAGAGGTGAACCGTCAAGAGGTTGCATTTAGGCCCTGCTAGGCGCGAGGCTAGTGCGACGCGCCCGATGCCGTGATGAGGGCGCTGCTAGTTAGGAACCGCCTGGAGGCGCTCGGCGCAGTTCTGCTAGGTCTTGCCGTAGGCCCACTCGCGCAGCTCCGACTGAACGAAGCGCTCGGCCTTACCGTTGGTTTTGGGCGTGTACGGCCGAGGCTTGATGTGCCGGATGCGAAGTTCGCCACAGGCAGCCTTGGAGGAATTCTTGTAGCCCGCGCCGTTGCCGGTCATCACGCGCTCGATGCGCACGCCCATGCTCGCGTAGTAGGCCGCCGCTTGGCGCAGGAACTGCTCGCAGCTATCTGTCGTCTCGTCGGGCAGCACCTGCGCGAACGACACACGCGAGTGGGACGCGATCGCCAAGTGAACCATCTGCTAGCCGATGCCGCGCTTGGTCGTACGCCTGTAGCCGGTGGTGCAGTGGTCGATGCCATCGTGACTTGCCCCGGCTCTTTTTCAACCCATTATTCCTTGAGGACGGCTCGGTTGGGGGGCGTTGACGTTGCTGCTTGAACTCGTGCGGGGTCAAGTAGCCCAGACTGCTGTGCGGGCGCGCGGCGTTGTAGTGGCTGCACAAGGTCTCTATGACCACCTTGGCCTCGAACCGGGAGCGGAACCACTCCAGGCTCAGGCGCTCGTCGCGCAGCTTGCCGTTAAAGCTCTCGTTGCTGCCGTTCTGCCAGGCCTCGCCGGGTTCGATCAGCGCGGTGGCGATGCGGCTTTGCGCGATCCACTCTGACCTCACGCAGGATGGCAGCCATCTGCTCGCTGCTGAATCGGCTCTTCATGGGCTCCTCGCTGTCGAAGAACCTGAACCGCCCCGGGTTTTGAGGAGGCTCCTTCGATTGAGAATGGAGCCAAGATGCGGAAGTCCCCGAAGTTTTCCCCGAGGTGATCGAGCGCGCTGTGCGCATGGTGTTCGACGCCAAGGACCAGTACCCGTCGCAGTGGGCGGCGATCGAGTCGATCTCGGCCAAGATCGGCTGCACGGCCGAGACGCTGCGCAAGTGGGTGCGCCAAGGCGAGCGCGACAGCGGCGTGCGGCCCGGTGCCACGACGGCCGAGCAGCAGCGCATCAAGGAACTCGAACGCGAGGTCCGTGAGCTGCGCAAGACCAACGAGATCCTGAAGCTGGCGAGCGCGTATTTCGCCCAGGCGGAGCTCGACCGCCACCACAAGAAGTGAACGCCTTCATCGACGAGCATCGTGCTCGCCTGGGGGTCGAGTCGATCTGCCGCGCGCTGCAGATCGCCCCGTCGGCGTACAGGCGTCATGCGGCGCGCCAGCGCGATCCGGCGTTGCTGCCTGCGCGGGCGCAGCGCGACGCGGCCTTGATGCCCCAGGTGCAACGCGTGTACGAAGCGAACCTGCGCGTCTACGGCGCCGACAAGGTGTGGCGACAGTTGCTGCGCGAAGGCGTGACGGTGGCTCGCTGCACCGTGGAGCGACTGATGCGCAGGCTCGGCCTGCAAGGAGCCGAGCGCGGCAAAGGCGTGCGCACGACGGTGCCCGATGCCAAGGCGGCCTGCCCGCTGGACCGCGTCAACCGGCAGTTCAAGGCGCGCCGGCCGAACCAGCTGTGGGTGGCGGACTTCACCTACGTCTCGACCTGGCAGGGCTTCGTGTACGTCGCCTTCGTGGTCGACGTCTTCGCGCGGCGCATCGTCGGCTGGCGGGTCAGCAGTTCCATGCAGACCGACTTCGTGCTCGACGCGCTGGAGCAGGCGCTGTATGCGCGGCGGGCTGAGCGCGAAGGCGACTGGTGCACCACAGCGACCGCGGCTCGCAGTACGTGTCCATCCGCTACAGCGAACGCCTTGACGAGGCCGGCATCGAGCCCTCGGTGGGCAGCACCGGCGACAGCTACGACAACGCGCTGGCCGAGACCATCAACGGGCTGTACAAGGCCGAGATCATCCACCGGCGCGGGCCGTGGAAGACGCGCGAGGCGGTTGAACTGGCGACGCTGGAGTGGGTCTCTTGGTTCAACCACCATCGCTTGCTCGAACCCATCGGCTACATCCCGCCGGCCGAAGCCGAGGCAAACTACTGGCGTCAGAAGCAGGCGTTGAGCGCAAGCGAGCCTGCTTCGACGGCAGCGTTGCAGGAGGGTTGAACCATGAATACATGGTCCAACCGGGGGCGCTCGGCGGCAGCCTGCGGGGGGGCCGGGAGAGAGAAAGCCTGAACCCAAGAACCGTCAGACCACAGCGGTCTGACTCAAGCCAACAGGCCTCCTCGATTCCCGGTACGGTTCAGCCGGCCATTGCTTGTGGGGTCTTGATGTCGATCTGATCGCAGTGCGGGTCTGCCCGCCGCTGCGGTGTGCGGTAAGAGAGGCCCTAAGACAAACGGCATGCCCGCCGACCGCGGCCACACGATTCATGACCGCAAGCCCAGCGAGAACGCCCCGCTGGGACGGATCAGATCGAGACGGAAGGAGCGCGCGCGGCTGCGCGCTTGACCAGACGCTGAGTTCCATTGACGGCAGCGAAGGCGTGTCGGGGAAACCGTCCGCGTGCAAGCCGCAGTAAGGACAGTGCTCGAGCGGGTTGGCGGCGCCCGGCACGGATTTGTCGCTGTCGTGTTGGGCATCGAGCAGGACACGCTTGGCGCCGGCGCTGGCGCAGATCCCGGTCCAAGTCGCCGGGCCGCGTGTACCCATCGCGTGCGAGATCGCCGGGGCCAGTGACGTCATCAGGACCGCCAGGATGGCGATCCACGAATTGACAACACGGGAGCGGCACGCATGCCGTGATTCTAGGGTCGCCTGACGCCGGACCATGCGGCGCTATGCCGCGGTGAGACCCAATGTCCGGTTGCGGGCGGATCAGCGAATGTCCGCTCCTGGCCGTTCGGGTGTCAAAAACGAGAGCCTGTCCGGAATCTTGTGTGCGAGGCATAACATGACCAGACTGAGTATGTATGCCAAGCAGGACGACGACGAAGGCGGCCGAGGCCGCAGCGGCGAAGTTGTCGACCACCCCCAAGGAACTCATTGACCAGTTCGTGGCTGGGCCGATGAGTCCCGAGGCGGTCCCGGCCGCCTCGATGGCCTTCAAGAAGGCGCTGATCGAGCGCGCCCTGGGCGCCGAGCTGGCGTACCACCTGGGCTACCCGCCCGGCGCGGCCAAGCCCGAGGATGCGGGCAACCACCGCAACGGCAGCACCGGCAAGACGGAGCTGACCGAGGACAGTCCGGTGCGCATCGAGGTGCCGCGCGACCGCGAGGGCTCCTTCGAGCAGTTGCTCACCCCCAATCACGAGCCACGCTTCACCGGCTTCGACGACAAGTCGTGGCCATTTACGCGCGCGGCATCACGGCGCGCGAGATCCAGGCATTCCTGGCCGAGCAGTCAGGCACCGCGGTCTCGCCGGAGTTCATCAGCTCGGTCACGGATGCCGTGGCGGCCGAGGTAACGGCTTTGGCAGGCCCGGCCGCTGGAGCCGATGTACCCGGTGGTCTTCTTTGACGCGCTGCGCGTGAAGATTCGCGAGGACGCCGTCGTGCGCAACAAGGCGATCTACCTCGCGCTGGGCATCCTGCCCGACGGCACGCGCGATATCCTGGGCCTGTGGATCGAGAACGCTGAGGGTGCCAAGTTCTGGATGAAGGTCTTCAACGACCTGAAGACCCGCGGCGTGGCCGACATCCTCTTCGCCGTCACCAACGGCCTGAAGGGCATCGGCGAAGCGCTGGGCGTGGTGTTGCCGGCCACCACGCTGCAGCCCTGCATCGTGCACCTCATCCGCAACAGCCTGGACTACGCGAGTTAGAAGGACCGCAAGCAGCTGGCCGCAGCACTCAGGCGGTGTACACAGCCGCCAGCGCCGAGGCCGCTGCCCAGGCCCTGGACGAGTTCGAACGCAGCGCCTGGGGCCAGAAGTACCCCACGGTGACGGCGTTCTGGCGACGGGCCTGGGACCGCGTGATCCTGTTCTTCGCCTTACCCCCAGCGGTGCGGCGCGCGGTCTACATCACCAACGCCATCGAGTGCATCCACAGTCAGCTGCGCAAGATCATCAAGACGCGCGAGCACTTCCCCAGCGACGATGTTGCCACCAAGCTGATCTGGCTGGCGCTGCGCAACATCACGGCCGACTGGGGCCGCGTGGCCAAGGAATGGCGCGAGGCCATGAACCAGTTCGCGATACTCTACGAAGAGCGGTTCACGGATGCCCACGCCGGCCGCTGAGGGGTTGACATGAGTACATGGCTCAACCGGGGCGCCTCCGGCGGCTTTGGCGAGGCCTGGGATTGAAGAAGTTCAAACCGCAGCCAATCCACTTATCTCGGGCTGCTGCGTGTTCAAACGAGCGAAGCCGGCTCCATTATGCGTTTCACCAAGCCTTGTTTGTAGCGGAGCGGCCGCCACAACATCCAATGACTGAGTGTGATTGATGGCCATCTCGCTCAACTGGGCCGTAGGCGCCACTGCGCAAATGCCCGCCTGCTGACGCTCTCGACGAATGCGTCTCGACGGGCGCCCAGCCGCATAGCCACATTGGGCCAACCAGCTTCAATGAGGGCAACAAGGGAAGGCGCGAAAGAGCCACGGGCGGAATCGAGCATCGAGAAGATTTGGACCTCCTACTTCTTGCAGGTCACGAGATGTGGGGTGAAGTATGTGGGACTGTCGCGATCCGATCGGCGGTGTCCGATTTTCTGTGTGTGAGGCTGTTGGTTGAACTGGCTGTTGGCTGATTTGTCTTCTGTCTTCAGGCTCCTTCCAGGCCGCCGGAGGCGCCCCGGTTGAGCCCATGTATTCATGGTTCAATCCATCACTCTGCGGCCCGCATCGGCGATAGCGCATTGAAGTGGACTATGTCCGGTGTCGGCCCGTCGAGGCTTTGGTGCGACCGGCGCGTGTTGTAGAACTCGAAGTCCGCGGTCGGGCTACGCCGAGCGGCGCTGACGCCGTCGTAAGCTTTGAGCGTGCAGGGCTGCGCTATCGGGCCTGGAGGTACAGCGCATGACGCTTCGCCAGGATTGATCGACCCTCCCCCGCGTGGCGCAGCGCCGGGCTCACGTAGCCGCTGTGCTGGTGGTTGAAGTTGTACCAGTGCACGAACCGAGCCGTCCACCGCCCGGCGTCGTCCAGCGTCGCGAAGCCCTTGGCCGGGAACTCGGGCCGGTACTTCGCGGTGCGGAATAACGCCTCTACGAAGGCGTTGTCGTCGCTCACGCGCGGTCTCGAGTACGAGGGCTTCACGCCCTGCCAGTACAGCATCGCCCGCACCGAGGTGACCTTTACTTTAGATCGTGTTCAGATTCGCGCGGCCGGCTCTCTCCCGCACGGCAACGCTGGATCTGACCTATCGGCCAAGGGTCGCCCGTGCCGAGCCGGGTCAGCGGGTCACTTGCGGTACCGCCGCTTCGCCGCCTGACCGGAACTTGCGGCATAATCTAACTTAACGAACCAATCATTCGTCCCGTTCGTCCCGTTCGTCCCGTTCGTCCCGTTCGTCCCGTTCGTCCCGTTCGTCCCGTTCGTCCCGTTCGTCCCGTTCGTCCCGTTCGTCACGGCCCGACTACGTTCAGGCCAAGGAGTACCTGCAATGTTGGTTTGGGAATACCCCACAGGACCAGTTGAGTTCGAGCGATCACCCGGCTCCTACACCCTCGCAGCCTACGAGTACTGCGTGCTCGCACGTCGCCTGCTCGAGTCCGACTTCCTCCCGCGTCGGTTCGTCTCGACGCGGCTGTCGGCTGCCATGGTGGGTGCCTTCCAGGGTGTTCGCCGCCGGTCAGCATTTCGCGCCGAGACCCTCTACTCCCAGTGGCGTCAGTTCGTCGTGCTGGCCTCCGCCTTGCCCGCTCGCCGGCGCAGGAAGCTGAGGTCCTGTCGATCGTCTGCCGCTCCTCGCCCGACCGCGCGTCGCGCCAGGGCCTTCTTCGTCGCGCACAAGGTCGACGGCCGCAACGCGCCGTAAGGCGCTCTTCCTCGGGCCGTCGTCACGGCCTCCAGACCAAAGGCTGGAAATGAAAGACACCGCTCTCCACTCGTCTTCAACCACTCCTCGCAACTCTGCGCGAACTCGCCGAACCGCCCTCAAGCCGGATGCCTATGTTCCAGCTTCCACCGTCCGCGATCTGCTTGCCCACAGCCTCGACGCTCGACGCGAGCGCCTGGGCGCCGCCGACATGATCTCGACCGACGACGCTGCCCGCACGGTGGACGCGACCCGAGTCACCATCAACGCCTGGATCGCCAAGGGCCGTGCCATCGGGCTGACGCAGACCAAGCGCGGCTTCCGCATGCCGCGGTGGCAGTTCGAGCCGGCAATGTGGGCCGCGATCCCGAAGCTGTCGGCGGCGCTCGGCACCACCGAAGGCTGGGCCCTGTTGTCCTTCCTCGAGTCGCCTCACGGCGCCCTGGAAGGGCTCACGCCGCGCGCGCGGGCCATCGAGCAAGGCCGCGCCGACCAGGCGATCTCGATCGCAGAGCACGAGGGGAACTGACTCCCCTGAGATGAAGCTTCAAGACCTGCAGTACCTGCCACCGATCACGCTGGCCACCTCTCAGACCGTGTTCCGCGTCCAGCGCCGGCGGGCGCGGCCCGGCAGCGCCCGGGTCGGCCCGCTGAAACTTCCGCCGGCCAGCACCTTGACCAGCCGCTTCGCCGTGGGTACTGCGCTGGTCGGCTACTTCGCCGAGAGTCCCGAGACGGCCGTCTACGAGTCCCTGGTCCGGCGCGAAGCCGCCTCGCTGTCGCTGGCCACCGCCGCATCACGAGAGCTCCTGTGCCTGCAGACCACCCGACCGGTAAACCTGCTCGATCTTCGACCGCACGCACCGACACGGCCGTTTCTGCAGTCCCTGCGGTTCGAGGCCACCCGCGCCGTGGCCGTCGAAGCCATGGCGGCCGGCTTCGAGGGGATCGCCTACCGCTCGGCCCAGCACTACGGCCAGGACTGCTTTGCTCTCTTCGGACCCGCGCTGGACGCTCTGGCCCTGGTGCGGCGCGAGCGTCTCATGTTGGCCGATGGCTCCATGCACCAGGCGCTGTACACCGCGATCACGGGCGGCGGGTCCCGCTGACGCGCTGACACGAGCGCCACTACCCCCGGGACCACGGCTCCATCATGTCTCATGGAAATTGCGCGGTGAGCAGCTCTGATCCGCGCTCGTACGATGCTCCCGAGCGCCTGGTCGTGCTCGACACCGCGCATCTGGCCGGGCTCATTTCCGACGCCATCTCGAACAGCCGCGAACGACGACGCTCTGCCCAGCGCTTCATCGCAGATCTCCTGGAACGACGGTGGCTGCCGCTCCTGTCCTGGCATCACCTGGAAGAGCTGCTCCAGCACCGCGACGAAGCGCTCGTCGACGCTCGAGTACGCTACCTCCGCGAGTTGCCTCGCGCCGCCTGGGTCCGCCCCTTCGACGACCGGGCGGGTCCCGGTTCGATCCTGGAGGTCTTTCGGGCGGAAGTCGCTGCGGCCGTTGCCTTGCCCGGTGCCCGGCCCGCCCAGGTCCGTGATCTCGCGCGTCAGCACGTTATCGTCATTGGCGCCGGCGCCGAGGCGATCCCGGAACACTTCCGTGACTGGCGCCTGCTTCGACCGGCGCTGGCTGGTCAGCAGGCGAACGCGCGGAGCGTCGCCGCGATCTCGCGCTGGCGCGCCCACGACATAGAGGTGCGTAGACCTGCCGCCTCGGCTGCTGCGTACTGCTCAGGCGTGTAGCTTCGCATGGTGACGGTCGAGATCAGTCGGCGGCGCCGAGCTCATCGTCAGCGCAGGCCGAGCTTTGCTCGCAGAACCGTGCTGCACACCAGCGCCGCCAGGGAAGATACGCTGGCCAGTGCCCCGAGCGCGGTCGGCAACCGACCGTAGCCTCCTTCTAGCCATGCCCAGACCCCACCGCTCAGCAGCAACACCGCAGCCAGTAGAAGGACCCATGCGAGAGCCTTGAGCGCAACGTTCATTCGAAAAGCCTAGCACGCTGCCAGCCATCATGGCCGGCCCTGGGACAGACCTCGCAATCGCCGCCATCCGCTCCTGGTCAGTAACTTCGACGGTTTAGGCCCACGGCACAATGCCACCCCTTCTCTCTCCCTCCACCCTTCACGCCCCGCAATGAGCCGACTCGTTTCGTTCCTGGCAGCGCTGTTGCTCACCACGTCCGCCTGGTCCCAGACACTCTCCATCAAGCCAACGCCGCCAGGGGAGGTTCTGCGCACCGCGTGCTCGAAAGTCAACGCTGGTGGCAGCTCACCCCGAGACATGATGGACCGTGGGTATTGCCTGCGGTTCATCGAAGGCGCCTTGATGTATGACCGCGCGCTCTTCGTTGCAGACCAGCGACGCATCTCTGAGGCAATCCGAGCTGGAAACGCCGATCCCCTGGCGCTGTTCCCAGGTCCCCGGCTGTTCTGCATCCAGTACAGCGATCACGGAGTTCACTCACTGCTTGTGGCCGACGTCGCTGCCGGCCTGACCGAACACCTGCGCCGCCTCGCTCCGTCCGCCTTGGATCGACAAGGCACTGGCGACGACGTCCAGATGCGCTTGCTGGTCGACTACATGAAGAGCAAGTACCCCTGTACACCCTGAGCGTCGCAGCGCTCCGACATCACGGAGGCTAAACCAGCGCAGCGGGCCTGGTTCGATTGCTCGAATCAGGACAATCGCCGAGCGCGAGCATGCGCCTCAGCATCGTGCACACCCGGACTCGCGCAGGCAAAGAAAAGAGGACGACCGAATCGGTTCGTCCTCTTTGGGGATGTAGCGAGGCACCCGTTCAGGTACCGCTCACACCATCAGGTGTGTGCCACGCTCAATGCCACCGCCAACGGGCGAACCCAGATGGGTGCAGCACTCAGCTGGAACGTTGCTCCACTGCGTGCCAGCAGCAGGGTTCGTCCCATCTCGGAGGCGATCGCCTGGGCGGCCGCCGGCGGGATCGCGTTGCCGATGCGTTCGCGCCAGGCACTGTCGCTGTCACCGTCGAACCTCATCGGCGCGTGTGCACCTTGACGTTCGCGGTCCCAATCCGACCGTTCCGCATCCACGAGATGCTGTTCCGGGTCGACCAGGCTCTGCAGCGCCGCGAGCTCCAGGGTTGTGAACGGCCTGTGCCAGGTCTTGTCGAGCGACTCGATCACTGCCACCAGCTTGTCGTCTGCGCCAGGAAGCCTCGGATCGGCGACAGACCACCGGCCGTTGTCGTGCTGGGCCGAAGCGCTCACCGCCCCTGTGGGGTCCTCCCAGCGTGTGACCCCGTAGTGGCCACCCGTTCGGTAGGCCTCCCTTTGGGCGTCCATGCCGCTGCGCGGATCACCCACCTCGAGCGCCGCTTCCTTCTGCTGCGCGTCCAGCTGACCCGACTGGACGATCCGGAAGACGTTGCTCCGTCCCATCTCCGCCAGGCGCCCATCGGCGACGCAGTACGAGCCCTGTCCCGGACTCTGCTGTCCTGCAACCGTGCCGGACTTTTTCGGTCCAACGACGCACACCATAGGCCTGCCCGTCGTGCCACCGTGCCGACGCCTCGAAACGGACATCTGCGATGCTGAAGGCACCCGTTGCGGGCCGCGCGTTGCCGGTGACGGTTCCAGTTGGATCCGACCAGCGACGCACACCCAGCACTCCGTTGTGCATCGGCGGCACCAGCAGATAGTCCCGCAGCACACCGTGCTCGACCGTCAGCTTGTTCAGCGACCGCCAGTCTGAGCCAGCCTCCACGAAGGCCAAGCGCAGCCACGTGCGCCATGCCAGCGAAGGAATCCGGTGCATCGGACCCGCACGCTCGTCACCCGGCAACAGCATCCTTCCCAGGATGTCGCCGACTGCACGCAGCGGCTTCTTGTCCGGCTGGTACAGCAGTGGCGGCACCTTCTCGATGTGGCGCGCCACCATCAGCATGCGCTTGCGGCTCTGTGCGAGACCACCGAGCTCGCCGCAGTCGTGAACCGTCTCTGCCGTCGCGTAGCCGTAGGATCGCATCAGCGACGTGATCTGGTCCAGAAGTCCCCTACCCCGGCTGCTCAGGCCGGGTACGTTCTCGAACAGCACCAACTCCGGAGGGTCGTCCGACCAGGCCTCCAGCATCAGCCAGATACCGCGCAACGTGAGACCTTCTTCGCCGCCACGAGCTCCACCGGTGCGGCCGTCTTCGTGCCCGCCTTCAGCGCGCTACCCCGCCGACCGTACTGGAACTGCACCAGGTAGCCGCCGCCGACCTCCACCAGGCTCGCCGCATAGACCTTGTCGCTCGAGCCCTGGCAGAACGCCAGCTCACCGATTCGATAACTCTGCTCATCTCGTCACTCTCTGACGCAAGGCGGCCCCGGACTGGAGCCTCACACCATTGCGACCAGAGATTCCGGACACGAGCCGCGAAGCACTCTTCCACAGCCTCGTGACGCACCGACGATCCACAGCATCGTCGCGCCCTGACGGAATCGCCAAGGTTGTCCACAAGCTACCGCTTGCGCCCACGAATCCACAGCCGCGTTCGCCCTCAACGACCCTGTGCATGACTCGGCTGTCCACAGCCCGTGCCGCCACCACGATCACTCTCCGGACCACCTTGGCGCCATCGCAGAGCCACCGAACACCTCACCCACCCGTGCCCTTGGTACGTCACCACGCTCACCAACGCGCTGCCGTCACACGCGAACGGCAACCCTCTCTGGTGGTAGCCGACCTGCTGGCTCTTGCCCTCAAGCGGTGCCTCCAGTCCTTTGCCTCCGGCCTGCCTCCCGCTTGATCAGCGAGCACACGCCCTGCTGCACCCGGCTTGGCGCCAACCCACCCCATTCGGCAGCGGCGCTGGGTCCGGCTACTGACCTGGCTGAACCTGTCAATCGGATCGAGCCCAATCCGCCGTCCCCAGCGCAAGAGCCGAGTATTCCGACGCTCTACGACGCTGGTCCGTCAGTGCCTGTACGGATGGACCACCAGCAAAGGGGTCGGTTCGTTCCCTTCAACGTCGAAGCACCCCGGCCGGCGGGTCGATCGGATCAGCTCGCCACACCCACTCTGCACAGCGACTTCGTTCCAGCTGCACTGACGAACCGGCCAGGTTGAGCGGTCGGCCCGATCCGGCGCTGTTGTCGGACAGCCATGCCCAGCGGCGACGCTTCGTTCCAGTCGGACGGATCGTTCCGAGCCGCGGCGTCGAGGTGACCGGAGCGCCGACGTCGCCGCACCACCGCATCGGCTCTCTCGTTTCGATGGGACGGTCGGCGCCGGATCTTCCCGGCCTTCACGACCCGACACCTCTCCCTGAGGCAGCCGGCCGACACCGCCCCCCGTTGGATCAGCCTGTCCGGGCAGATCCGCGCCCCGAGCCAGCGGGAGTGAGAAGACACGAGGCAGATCCAGCCCGGCCGTCCCACTGCCTGCTGTCGCCGGCGGCCGCTGACGTTCGATCGGTACGGTTCGGGCTATCGGCGCCGGCCAGAAGTCGACTCGCCTTTCGCCGCCGGCCGCAGGACGGCGGCAGTCGGATCGTCAGATCCGACCCTCTGCATTCGGCCCGCCGAGCCGACCGGCTCGAGCTCGGCGGGGCCCGACTTGGCCATGGCAGGCCGCCATGGCGAATGCCGCCCTGCTGGCTTTCCGGTAAGCAGACCGCCGAGCTCGGCTAAACCAACTCCGAAAACTCCGCCTGGCTCAACGACTTGCGCCGCTTACCCGTCTAAGCCGGATCTGCGTCCAGCCCTGACCACCGACGCCGCCGGCAAGTGACGACCGAACGGAACGGTTCGGGGCTTCGCGTCCAGCCGAAGTCGACTCGCCTCTCGCCGCCGACCGCAGGACGGCGGCCGTCGGATCGGAGATCCGACCTGCATGGGCGGAGCCAGCTGCCGGCTGGGACACGCTGCACACCTCGCGCTCCACCCTCCGTTCCCATCGCACGGACTGATCCCCATTCAAGCTGCACGGGACCGCTCCTGCCTGTCAGCACCCATCACCCTGCCCGACCGGCGGCCCACCCCATCACCACCGCCCAGCCTTCGTTCCGTCGTCACGTCCGTTCCCACTGCACGGCCGCCCCGCCATCGCCCTCGCCCTCACCGTCGCCGGCGGCCGCTGACGACTCAACGGAACCGTTCGGCCCATCCGCCTCTGCCGAAGTCGGCTTGCCTTTCCGCGTCGTGCCGGGCGAACGCCCCAACACGACCGGATCGGCGCGTCCGGACCTGCTCGCTCGGGTCGGCCTCCATCCCGGCCCCGGAGCGACCCGTTCGTGCCGGGCTCGGTCCACCTCACCCCCTCTCGATCTGGCCGGCTCGGCGGCAGGGGCCAGGACGCCAGGACGCCAGGACGCCAGGACGATCCTCCCGGCCTGCCACACCCGAACCCGCCACAACCGGGCAAGGACTCCGTTCCGACTGCACGGACCCGGTGCCAACCGCCCGACCCGATCCATCACCGTGCCCACCGCACGGCAGTCGGCCAGACGACTCTGCCCATGACCGGGCGTCCGATGGATTGCAGCCGCTCCGTCCGATCGATTCCGGCCGGTCGTTCCGAACAGGCCTGTCCGTCTCCGGCACCAGACCGAAGGCGCCGTGGAGATCCGACCGGCTGGCCAGCCGATCGCGCCGGAGGTGGGGTAGCCCTGCCAGCACGACTGGCCACCGCCGGCGGTCGGACGGTCCGGGAGGTCTATCTCGGCTTGCCTTTCAGCCGGCGGGGGCGTTCCGTCCAGATCCGCACCGGTCCCCGCCGCGGCGGCCGGCGTCGGTGCGATCGGAAAGCTCGAGCTCGTGGAGCGGCGGGTGGGGGCTCCTGTCTGGCCCGGCCTCTCCGGCTGGTCTTCCCCTCCGTGGCGCTCCTCACCCCCGCACGGGCTGCCACGTCCGTCACCACGGCACGCAACCCCTCACCCGTTCGGCAGTGACGACCCCGACACGGCCCACCCGAACCGCCAGCGCGATCCGTGCCGCCTGCACGATCCACATCCCGTCCCAGCCGAACCTCCATCCATCCGCTCGGCCGGGCCTGCATCCGCCATCACTCCCACTTTCCACAGCGCCGTTGCACGGTGACGCTCCTGCCGTCCGGTCGCCTCGTTCCAGGCATAAAAAAGCCCCGGCACCTCGAAAGGCACTGGGGCTGGGCAATGTCTGGCTGGCCTCGGTCGTTCAGAACCGCTTGGGCAAGCCTGCCTGCTTCAGCACGCCGTTCGCGGTGTGCCTCGACAGGATCCTGTGGTCGACCGGGAAGGTGGTCCCGGTGATCGGCGATCTCCAGATGTCGTGATCGCCCTTGCCGTGACGCACGAAAGTGCAGCCGGCGTCTCGCAGCAGCCGGATCAGTTCCGGCGTGAAGCTCTGTCCCACGACACGGACTCAGGCTGCCGTGGAGGCGACGCTGAACCGTCGTGCCAGCAACTCGACCGTCACAGGCGATTCCGTCGGCACGCCGTTGGCCTCGAGCAGCTCGGGCACGAGCGTGCGCAGCTTCTCGTTCAGTCCTTCAAGCGTCTCGGCTTCCGTGACGAGGCCAGGGCACCTCGTCCGACGATGCCACCCAGACGCCCGATTCGTCGTCCCACTCGGCCCTGACGAAGTACGGCTTGCTCATGCCGCGATCGTAACTCGTCGCGTCGTGGCGCATCGCCCTCTCTTGAACCTGAATGCCTTGAACCACAACCTCTCCATCTCTCGCAAGACCGGCCTCGGCGAAGCCACTGCTCCTTGCGCCCGGTCAGGTTGTGCACAGGCCAAGATCCACCGGCCTCCGCCCGACCCGGACGGGCTGGCCGGTCTCGGCTCGGGCCGGGGTCGGTTCATCCGGATCTACCGGTCCGTCACCCGCCGCGGCGACGGCGTCGGGTCGGCCGGTAGTTCGGGATCGGACCAGCGGCGGGGAGTCATGTCTTCCAGCGTCGGGGCGGCGCCCGGCGGGTGGCTCGGCCCGGACTGGACTTCGAGTTCGAACTGAGCCGGGGGGTGGTCCCTCAACTTCGGGCCGCTCCCCGCCGCGGGCGCTGGGTCGGGGCGACCCGGTGGAACTCGGGGAGCGAAGCGGCGGGTGGGGACGATCCGTACGGCCGGCTGGCCCCGACCGCGGACTCGGGTCGGGAGGGCCGCTGAGGCGCGATCTGGTGGCAGCGGGAGGGGCTCCTGCGGCATCACCGGACGCACCGAACTGCGACGATTCGGGGATCTACCTTTCGGTCTGCGTTCTAAGGCGATTCGGCGGCTACGCCCTGCCCGCTGGAGAACCCGCCTAGTCGTTGCGCACGACCCAGGTCCTGAGGCGATCGGCTTCGTTGGTCTTCTCGACCAGCCGACGAGCCTCCTCCGCCTCCGCCCGGTCCAACTCCTTCATCTTCGCCGCCACGACCTCCCAGCACGGCATCTTTGCGTCGAGGTCCTCCCCGATCCCGGCGACCCAATCGCGCCCGACCTGTCCCCACGGCCTCGTACCTTCGCAGCGAGCTGAGCTGCTCCAGCAGCCGACCCTCGCCTCGAGGAGCTTCTGCGTCATGTCGAGCACCTCGACCACCCACGGATGAGTCTCGACGAACCCCCTGGACCGCTTGGCCTGCATCGACAGCCGCTTCGCCGGCACCCTGAGCGCTGTCCACTTCCGCTGGCGCGGATCGACGCCGGGCACCCGACGATCCTGCTTGACGCCCCGCCGCGGAGGCTGGAGCCCAGCCTTCAATCGCCGCCACCTCACAGGTGCGGGGTGCTTGCCGGGGATCGTCTCCTTCTTCCAGAACTTCAGGTCGAGCCGGCCATCCTTCTTCGGCTGCAGCAGCGCCAGAGCCCGCTTGCACTTCACCAGCTGAAGATCGATCTGCATCAGGTCACCTACCAGCTGCGCCACGATGTCGCCGAGGGTTTGCGCCAGCTCGGTGTTCATCGCGGGAAGGTCCGACCCGCCGTCGGCTTCATCCGACATGTGGTCGTCTTGATCGATTTCGAGCATCTGCCTGTCGGATAAATAGATGATTCTTGCAGTCCAGTGTACTTCCGTACCTGCCAGGATGAAAGCGTCGAGATTATCGGCGTGACACTCCTAGAATTCCTCTGGACGCACGGCTTGCGACATGTCGCAAGCCGCGGCTCCTGCAGCATGTCGCAAGCCTCTTGTCGCAAGCCGCTTGCCGCATGTCGCAAGCCTCTTGCGGCAAGAGCCACTCTGAAGCTCACCAACCCAGGAACTCACATGGAAACCGTTATTGCTCTCGACGTTGGCCACTCTGCTGTCAAGGTCGTAGCCGACTCGGGCGGCCTCCGGCAGCAACTCATGTTCCGCAGCGTCGCCATCCCCGCCTTCCACATATCCGAGGACTCCGCGCGTGCTGCTGCCGACCGTGACACCGTGACGGTCGCTGGCCAGCCCTACTTCTTCGGCGACACCGCCGTCGTCCAGGGACGCGCTGACGTGGAATCCGGCCTCAGCGAGAGCTGGATCACGACTCCCCAGTACGCCGCCCTCTTCCTCGGTGCCGTCAAGCGTCTGTCCCTGCTACCCAACCCCGTCACCTCCGACAGGGCGATCTTCGTGGTCGGCCTTCCGGCTAAGTACTTCGCCCAACAGCGCAGCCTGCTGAAGACGACCCTCCAGCAGCACGTACCCGGCGCCGAGATCATCGTGCGGCCGCAGCCGATGGGGCCCTACTGCTGCATCCAGTTCAACCCGGACGGAACCGAGAACCGCGAGCGCAACATGGCCGACGAGAGCTGGGGCGTCGTCGAGGTGGGCCACTTCACCTCCGACTTCGCCCTGTTCAAGGGAGGCGTCTGGACAGAGCACGGCTCCGGCAGCTGCAAGGGCGGCTACGTCGCGGCCGAGGAGCTGTCCCGCCTCCTGCAGGAACGTGACGGCATCAACGTCTCCCCGCTCGAGGCCACCGCGGCGATCGAGGCCGGGTCCATTCGCATCTTCGGCAAGAAGGTCGACATCAAGCCGTATCTCCAGTCCGCCGGCATGCCCATCGCAGCCGAGATCCTCGAGCACGCGACCGGGCTCATGGAGCGCGACGCGCGAGCGCTCGACGGCATCATCATCGCCGGCGGTGGCGCCCCGCTCGTCTACCAGCAGCTTCAAGCCAAGTGGCCGCACACGGTCTTGGCCGATAACAGCCGCATGACCGTGGCCGAGGGCTTCTGCCGCCTCGGCTGTGCTCTCCGTGCCGACCGCCGGCTGCGAGCTGCCCGAGCTGCCGCCCAGGCCACCAAGCAGCCTGCCTGACCATGTCCTGGCTGCGCACCTCCGGTCCGAAGCCGACCACGCGCTACAGCTTCACCGTCAACTTCGAGTCTCATCCAGAGCTCGAACCACTGGCGCACCATCTCTGGTCACTCTCACCTGCCCCCACCACCAGGAACCGGGCGATCCTTCAGCTACTGCAGGCTGGTTTCCAGGCACTGCTCCTCCAGGCCGATGCCCTCGGTACCAGCCCGGCGGCTCCCCGAGCAGCACCCGCGCCCGCCGCTACACGGAGCCATCCTCCGGCAGACGTAGGCGCAGCCGCTGTTCCGCCCGCGCGTTCCGCGGTCACGGCGGCCCAGTCCGCAGCCTCGCAGCCACCGACTCCACTTGCCAACGTTCAGGCGCCTGCCGGTCTCCCGCAGGATCACGCCGCTGACGCCGGCGAGCTCTCGCCCGCCGCCAGTCGGTTCATCAACCAGTTCGACGACTGAGCGCCGCGGCCGCCTTCCCTTGGTTGTGGCTTTGCCTTCACCTCGGTGCTGGATCGCTGCATACATCAGCAGGGGTGTGAAGCTTGCCAGCATGCCCTTGACGCCTGCTGCTAAGCGCCAGACACTCTGACCGCCGCATTCAGGCAACAAAGCCCAAGCGCGTCAGGGATCGCAAGCCCCTGACGCGTTTGGCATTTGTGGGGCCCCAACTTTCGGGGACCAGATTCACTCATCAGATCTACGCGAACAGATCGCCCTCCGGCGCCTTCTTGTTCCAGTCCGGCCCGTATTCGCGCTCGCCGTAGATCCGCACCACAGTTGCGCCCAGCATCCCGTGCAGGATGTCGCCCTGAGCAGCACGCCTGCTCACCACCGCGTTCAGCAACCCCTGCCTTCCCAGGTGAGACAGCGCTTCGTCAATGAGCGCCCTCTTCTGTTCCGGGCTTAGCGCCTGGATCCGTTCGCGAATCTCGTCGCGGCGCTGCTGGACCCACTCTTCCTCCGGCGGAAGCAACCGGGGTGTCGGCGCCTCGGTCGGCTTCGGAGGAGCCGTCTGCGCGTCCTTTCCGGTGGCGTCCAGCTCCTGCGCGTCACTCGCCGCGATGTCTCCCTGCTGATGGTTGCGAACGAGAGATCGCAAGTACGAGTACGGGTTGTCCACGTTGGAGAGCTTTGAGTTCCCCACTCGCGACTCGAGCACTGCAACCTTCTCGCGCACCAAGTCCTCGTCGAACTCCTCGATCAACCCCTCCAGCTTCGCAGCTCTGATGCCGAGCAGTTCTCCCCGACGAATCAGGTGTGCATCAACCGGGCCCTTTGCCCTCCGTCCAACGACGACCTGCTTCTTCTTCCGGATCGCGAACTGCACTTCGACGACTGCACGCCCCTGCTTGTGCTCGATCAGTTCGATCTCGAGATCCGTCGCCGCATTGATCTCGGCTACAGCCTTCTTCACCCGCTCGTTCTTGAGCTTTCGCCATTCGCGGCGCTCGGTGCCCGCAGGGGTCGGGCTGATGGCGTCTGACCACCGGTGGTTGACTTCCTGCTGGTGAGTCCTGACGGGTTGTCTCGGTATCGCGCGCAGATCTCGTACAACGCAATGGAGGCGTAGCTGCTGAGTCTTGCGATCACTTCAAGATCGAGCCGTGCCCACTGGCCGGATCGCGGAGAGCGGCAATGATCGTCGGCGGGAACGACCAGCGAACCCAGTTTTCTCCGTTCCTGAGTTCGATGATCACCTCGGAGAGCATGGAGAACCCCTGCCACTTCACACCGTCGCCTGGAGCCGTGGACTCCCAGTCCACTGTGAAGTCCCGCATCTCCTTGAGATAGCGCTTTGCGTCGGTTCGGTCGTTCTCGCTGGCCCCAGAGCTACGGAGCATCGCCGCCAGCGGAGCTTCGAACATGTAGTCGGCAGGCGGCATGGCATTCATCGCATCCAACCGTACCTGCGAGATGTGTAGCATGACCTCGTAGATCTTCCGCCCGGTCGCCGTCATCCGGCCGGACGTCAGAACCATCACGGTCATCTCGTGGGGTTTCCGCAGTTCGGCTGTCGCCTTCTCGGCGGGCGCGGCTGGTCCTTGGCTGGCTGACTCCATACTTCAGTGTACGTCCAAGATGCTTTGGACGGTTCAGGTCGCCAAACCGCCCAATCCTGGCTTCGTGCTCAGATGCAGCCGGCTGCTGCCGGTGGCGATCCGGACAATAGGGTCCTTGGTGCGGCCGCTTGCTCTCAGGCCGGTGGAAAGCTGGACAGTTGCCGGCGCGCACTGGATTGAGCGGTTCTCAGTACCGGTGCAGATCTGGACAGTTCGCTCCGCTGGCCGGCAGCGACTGCTGTTGAGGCGCGGTGTGAACCTGGACACTTCCGTCTGGGAGCATTCCTAGCACCCTTCGGGAGGCGGTGGAAAGCTGGACACTTTGGGTTTGGGAGTCGTTCCGATAGTTTTCCACAGGCTGCGGCGCGCAAATTTTGATGACATGGCCTGCATCGCAGGTTAAAGCAGACGTCCAGTGGAAGGCTGGACATTTGGCGGTGGATGAACGGACGGATCCGAGGTCAATCTGGACGCTTCCGGTGCCGAGCTGGACAGTTGGTGCGGCCGATCGTTCCTAAGTCATTGTCCGAACGAGAGAATTCTAGGTTGTCCACAGCCGTAGACTCTTTTAACCTTCTGAAGACTCTCTCTTAATCTCGGGGCTTGGGAGTCGGAATGCGTGGAAGACTCCACGTAGGTTCTCTCCGCTCGAGTTCGACCCACCGACAAGATGAGCGTGTGTTAGGAGAACAGACGGTTTTACGGCCGTTGGTCGCATAATCGCCCAATCGTACATAGGCGATCCTCCTGCACATGGACATCAAGCAAACCATCAAGCGCCAGACCCTCGCCGACATCGAAGGCACCGCCACGCGCGTTGCAGCAATCCTGAGTGGGATTCGGTCGCACATGCTCTCACCCAACGAGAAGAAGCAGGCGCCTGTCTTGAGTACGGTCGAGCTTGCCGACCTCTGTGGCGTCGACAAGAAGAAGATCTCCTATCGGCTCACGCGCGGCGACCTTCCTCAAGGGACGATGCGCGGCTATCGACGTGAGTGGACGATGGAGGAAGCCCTCCCCTGGATCCGTTCGTTCCGTGCTCACGCAATGCGCCCTGCCGGCGCTGCAGCTACGACCATCACGGTGGCCAACTTCAAGGGCGGCGTGGCCAAGACGGTTACCGCGGTGACCTTGGCGCAGGGTCTCGCACGCAAGGGTTTGCGGACGGCCGTCGTGGATCTGGACCCGCAGGGTTCTGCCACGACCCTCTTCGGAGTGCTGCCGGAGAAGGATGTGGAGATGGAGCACACGGCGATGCCGCTCTTTGCCGGCCAGCAGTCGGACTTGGACTATGCGTTCCGACCCACCTACTGGCCGAACATCGACTGGTATGTGCCGCGCCGATGCTCTTCGGCGCCGAGTTCGCTCTGCCTGCCGGGCAGTCGAACGACCCCGGGTTCGAGTTCTGGCGCGTCCTGGACCGTGGCCTCGACAACGCTCGAGAGACGTACGACGTCATCATCATCGATACGCCGCCCAGTCTGAGCTACGTGACTATCAACGCCCTTCTGGCCGCGGACGGCCTCATCGTCCCCCTGCCCCCTTCGGCGCTGGATTTCGCGTCGTCCTCGCAGTTCTGGGAGTTGTTCTCCGATCTCACGAACCAGCTCCTGCGCAACCGCGGCCAGGACAAGAACTTCGAGTTCATCGACGTGTTGCTCTCTCGTGTCGAGGCCTCCGATACCGCGAGCACCGTTGTTCGTCAGTGGATCCTCGAAGCCTACGGTGACAAGGTGCTTCCTATCGAGATTCCCAAGACTTCGGCCACTGCCACCGCGAGCGCTGAGTTCGGGACCGTCTACGATCTTCCTCGCGGCTCGATCAACGCCAAGACCTTCGACCGCGCTCGAGACGCCTACGACCGTATGTGTGAACTCGTCGAGCAGCAAGTCAGGGCCGTATGGGCATTGCAGTTGACCGAGATGGGAGCCTGAGATGAGCCTCAAGGACAAAGCTTCGAAGATCGACTTCAGCGCCCTGGTTCCGCCAGCAGCTTCAGGTGACCCGGCTGAGGGATCGAATCGTCCCAGGACGGCCCCCGGCCTGATGATGGCTCAGGCCAATGAGCAGCGCTCCGAACTGCTGCGAGAGAACGAGCAGCTGCGCGACAAGGTCAAGGATCTTGATGTGCTTGCTTCGCGCGTCGACGAGCTTCAGGATGAGCTCAAGGGCTGGGATGGGGCCAAGGCAACCGGGTTGCTCGACCCGAAAGTTGTCGGGCGAAGCAAGTGGGCGAACAGAGATGTTGCTCACTTTGCCACCACAGAGTTCCAACAGCTCAAGATCGAGATTGCGAATGCCGGCGGGAACATCCAGCCAGTCAAGGTTCGACCGCTGCCGAAGGTGGACGCGAACGGGGTCCAGTACGAGATCGTCTTCGGACATCGCCGCCACCAGGCCTGCCTTGAGCTCGGACTTCCTGTGCTCGCGCTGGTCGACAACATGGATGAGCGCGGCCTGTTCGTCGAGATGGATCGAGAGAATCGCTCTCGCGCCAACCTTTCACCGTGGGAGCAAGGCTGCATCTACCGCCGAGCCCTCGACACTGGCCTATTTCCTTCCGCACGGAAACTCGCGGAGGCTGTCGGCGCGGATTCCGGAAACGTGACCAGGGCGCTCGCGCTGGCAAGTTTGCCGCCAGAGGTCGTAGCTGCTTTTCCGAGTCCGTTCGATCTGCAGTATCGGTGGTCGAAGCCTCTGGCCGACGCCGTCGCCGCTGATCCCGACGGCTTGATCAAGCGGGCTTCTGACATTGCGTCATTGTCACCACGCCCAGCGCCCAAGGCTGCCTTCGACCGGCTGACCAAGACGTCCGCCGAGCCCGCAGGGAAGGGCTCTCCGATCGAGATTCAAGTCGCCGGCAAACCTGCCGCCTCTCTGGTGGTCGACGCCAAGGGCCACATTCTGGTCAACGTGCTCCCCGGTGCCCTGGACGCTTCGCGAGTGACCGAACTCGCGTCCTTGCTCGAGTCCTTCTTGAGCAAGAAGTCTGCAAAGCGGTAGCAGAGGGGAGGGTGCTGTACCGTACAGCACCCGGGTCTGGCCATCTTCGAACCGCGGGGTGCTGTACGGTACAGCAGGCGAGCCAAGCAACTTGGTTCGGAAAGCGATAGGTCGGGCGCTGTACCGTACAGCACCCCAACTGCCGACCAAGCCAGGAACCGGAGTAGGGCGCGGGTACACGCACTTCCTGCTCGATTCAGGCTTCTGACCTACCCCCGCGCTGGCTTGACCGACGAGCGAACGCCTCCTGCATCGCCTTGTGCTTTCGCGCCTTCTCGGCCCTCACGTAGATCGAGGTCGTGGCCAAACTCTCGTGGCCGAGGTTGGCTTGCAGTACATCCTGCGGCACCCCTCTGGCGGCCGCGTGCGACCCGTAGGTGTGCCGCAGCCAGTGCGTTGACGCCTCCTGATCCGGTCAGCCGCCCGCCTGTCCTTCGCGTACACCGCCTGCGCACACCGGTCGAAGGCCCCGCTCAGGATGTCGTGGATCCGGGCCGTCCCGAGCGGCTCGTTCCCCTTCAGCTTCGCGATCAGCGGCGTCGCTGGGTCGTTGGCCAGCAGATCCGCCTGCAGCCCACGCTCCCGGAAGTACCCCTCCAGCGCCTCCACGGCTGGGTCGGGCAGGGGCACCTCGCGCCACTTGTTGCGCTTGCCAAGCACCATGATCGACCACGCCCACTCGCCGTCGTCGAGCTGCTCGTGGCGCAGCCAGCCCACGACCGCCGCCGACATCTCCGCCAGCGCATGCCGGTCATGTAGGCGAAGTCCAGCATGAAACGCAGCCGCACGAGGGCAGGGGAGGGCGCTCCACCGGCTTCCTCGACCTGCTCGGAGATCCAGCCCTGCACCAGCTCCCACTGCTTCTGCGAGAGCGCCCGCAGCTGCGGCATCGTCGGCGCCGCGGTCCGCGCCGGCACGTCGTCCCACGGGTTCGAGTCAAGTAGTGGCGCCGCACCAGCCACTCGCACAACCCGCGCACGATCGTCATCGCCGCGGTCTGCGAGGTGGCCGCCAGCGGGCCCTCGAAGGGTCGCCAGGCCTCCGACCAGCGCTGGGCGTTGCGCGGCCCGACCCATTCCGGACCCGGTGCGGCCAGGAAGTCCCGGTAGGCCACGCAGTCGTCGCCGTCCAGGCTGGAGAGCGCCTTGCGGCGCTCCATCACGGACCAGAGGAGGAACCGTTCCGCCTCCTTGCGGTAGGCCCGCCGGTGTGGGTGCCCTGGACGCGCAGCCGCAGCCAGGCCTGGATCGCCTCGTAGTCGTCGGCCGCCTTGATCTTGCAGCGCTCCACCGGCGCCCGGTTCAGGCCCGTCGAGCCGTCGAGCGAGGAGGGCGGGGCGAAGCGCTCCAGCGGCACGATGCCGGTGCGCGGCGGCGGGGTGAGGGCGGCGGTGTCGATCCGTGCCGCCGGGACGAGGGCAGGGTAGGGGAGGGCGCCCAGCGTGGCCTCGTGCTCGCGCAGCCAGCGCACGATCCGCGCCGCGCCCTCCGGGCCGATCTTCGGCACACCGCGGTACCAGTGGTAGCCCTTGGTGCGGATCCAGTAGACCAGCTCCTCGAGCCGCTGGATGCCGACCACCGCGAGCCGTGCCGCCAGACGCTCGTCCAGCCAGGCCGCGACGGCATCCGCCGGCGCCGGGTCCCGGGCGCCGACACGTTCGAGCCACTTCACCGCCTCGACGGGCGCTCGCGCAGCCGCTGCCGGCGGCGGGCGGCGCTGCGCGAGTCGGCCCGGCCGCCTTGCCCGGCGCCCTGCCCGCCGTGCTCCTGCTGGTACAGCTCGATCAGCTCGGCCTCGCTGTAGTAGTCGGCCGGCTGCTGGGCAGCGAACTCCTCCAGCGTCGGCACCTTCGGCCCGGTGTCCGGGATGGCCTCGGGATCACGGCGGAGCAGGGCGGCCAGCTCGGGTCGGCCATTGGCGCGGGCGATACCGCCGAGCTCGTCGAGCAGCCGCTTCAGTTCGCCGCGGGCCCGCCGGCCGTCGCCGGCGCCGTCGACATAGAGGTAGCGGTTCCAGGCGTCGACCGGTCCAGGCCCTCGGCCCAGCTGCGCACGAAGGCCAGCCGCTGGGTGCCCAGGCGCCGGCCGGCGGCGGCGGAGCGAGCAGGCTTGCGGTGCTTCGTGCGGTCGGTCATGCGGTCGTTCGTGTCGGGCGTGGCCGGTCAGTGCGGATGCGTGGGTAGCAGCTCGTCGCGTCGCCGTTCAGCTTTGAACTCTGCTGGCACCGCGCTAAGTGCTTGTCGCACAAGGATCTGGCGCGAAGTCTGCCACGAACGGGGTGGATTGTCGGGCTTTTTCATGTGCCTTGATAATATGGTTTATCAAGGCACCCGTTGCCGAAGATATCGGGCAGGGCGGTCAGAAGTCCGGCTGGCGGGCTTCTCGCTGCAAAGATAGCTCGCTTCGGCACCACCTTGCAGATCGTTGGAGAGTCGCCGGCCGAGGCCTGCGATCCAAGAATGCGACGGACCGGTGATCGATGTGGCCGCCAGCAACGGCAATACCGCGCTCGCGGCAGCCCAACGCGAATGCACCGTGACCTCCACCCGCTACATGGGAAGACTGCGAGACCAAGTGCTCCGAGAGGGCCGAAGCGTTGGCCCGGGCGCTCGCCGAGCTGCACCCGGAGATGCTGCTCTGGCCCGGTACGGCACCCCAGTCGCTGCACGCGCAGGCACAGCCCGTCCTCACCCTGTGCGAGACGCTGGATGGACCCGTTCAACTGGTCGGGGCTCTTTCGGCGGCGCTGTCGCGCCAAAGGCAGCCTAGTTGTTCGGGTCGCGCATCGCACGAATCGTGCTGCTGGAGCCGATCCCCTTCCACTTGGTTCAGCGGGCTGCCCGCATGTTGGCCTGTCTGGAGTCCTGTGCGCTGAGGGACCGCGGCAAGTGCTTTGGTGCGCTGGGGTCTGGTCACGCGTGGCGGAGCGATTATTCGACTGCCGGCTGGGCGATGGAACCTGGCACGCCACGCCCGACAACCGCCGGGCCCCGTTCGCGAAGAGTCTGCCGCCGAACTTTCATAAGTGGGACGCGGTGACGAACGAATGCACCTCAGTCGATGTCTGGAAGAGACTGCTTGCAACGCTTGTTCTAAGTTACCAGGCAACACTGCCACCCATCGCACAGATCGTGTCGCTGTTAGTGGAGGCGTGCACTCACTAGTAGTTTTCGACAGCCTCGTAGGGCTGGCACATGCCGCCGCTGACCCACCCGTAACTCGTCAACCCCGTGGTGCAGCGGTTCCTAAAGGCGGGGCTTGCCTGACCGGCGACAGGGCAGGATGCCTCGACCGCATGTAGCCGGCCGCCAATAGCAGATGAGACGGGGATGGCTGCTCCCGGCCGTCGGCTCGGGTGACATCATGGTCGGGAGCGCTGTCCCGCAAGCGCGCGGTCTGGGCGGCCGTCGGACATGTTCGGACCTGTCGGAACGCCGCCAACACAGACACGCTGTCAGCGTACCGGCGGCAATTTGCCTCGCCATGTGCGCAAGGAAAGCCTCGACACCGTGGCGGCCCGCGTGTCGACATCGTAGATCAGGCGATAGCGCTCGTGCGCGATCAGCTCGCGCGTGCCGGCAACCAACCCCGGCATTCCGAGCATCGGAAACTCTTCAAGCCGCGAAGCTGTCTCGCCGAACAGCTCGTCCATCGCGATGGACGCGCGGACGTTGTCCTCGGCGCTGTGGGTCATGATGTCGAAGCGGTCCTGCTCGGCCTGAGTGGTGCATCGGACCTTCACGCATTGAACTCACCGGTCCGCCGCAGCGGTGTCGTTCGCCGCGTGGCGAAATCCGCTTCGACCTTATCGTTGGAGCGCCCGAGCTGCGCGCGCATGTCCTTGCGCGCGATCGCGATGTGGACCAACCTCGGTATGGTGCTGGCCCAGGCCCTGGTCGCCGAAATGCGCCGACGTAACGTCGTGGCTTCGCGCACCTGCCCGAGCATTTCGCGCGTCGATGACGGCCGATCGGAGGGCGGGTGGTCAATCTGAAGGAGTTGATGATGATCTTGAATCTGCAAAGGCAAGGCTGTCGTTGTCGGCGATCTCCGAGCGCACCGGGCACGACTGCAAGACCGCGCGCAAGTACATCCGCCAAGGGCTGGTGGCCCCGAAGTACAAGCCCCGCGCGCCACGCGCGATGCTGCTCGAGCCCTTCGAGTCGCACCTGCGTGAGCGCGTGGCCGCATGTCCCGAACTCACCGGAACGCGGCTGCTGCGCGAGAATCGCGAGCCGGGCTACCGCGGCGGTAAGACCGCGATGTATGACTTCCTGCGCGAAGTGCGGCCGCCGGTGGTACCCGCGTTCCAAGCGCGCTTCGAGACGCCGGCCGGACGTCCAGCACAAGTGGATGTCGCCGAGTTCCGGGTCGAGTTCGCCAACGAGCCAGGGCTCGAATGCAAGGTGTGGCTGCTCGCGATGTTGCTCGGCCAAAGCCGCTTAACTGTGGGCGCAGTTCGTGATGCACCAGGACCTGCCCACCGTCTTGCGCTGCCACATGGAGGCCTTCGAGCACTTCGGTGGCGCAACGCGCGAGATCGTGTACGACCGCAAGAAGACCGCGGTGCTGGGCGAGCCGGACGAGGACAGGCCCATCGTCTTGGCTGACGACAATTACCTTGGCCGGTCGAGCCTGACACCGGGTAGGTCCGGGTTGCGGGGATAGCGTGAGGAGATTGAACGGATCGGACCTCGCGGATGCCCGGCAAGAAGATCACGGACCACCAAGTGCTGAAGCAGAAGGACCATCGCAAGAAGCTCACGCAGGTTGAAGCTGCTGCCAAGGCGGGTGTCAGCGAGCGCAGTGCCCGGCGCATCGAACGCAGCGATGCGCTGCCCTCCCAGAGCCCCGGCCGTCACTGGCGCATGCGTCACGATCCGCTGGCCGATGTCTGGGATGCCGAGGTCGTGCTGCTGCTGCAGACCGACGCACTGCTCAACGCCGTCACGCTGCTGGAAGAGTTGCAGCGCCGGCACCCCGGGGCAGTACGGCAGCAGCGTGCTGTGCACATTGCAGCGGCGCATGCGCCAGTGGCGCGCCCTGCACGGTGCTGAGCGCGAGGTTTATTTCGCGCAGGAACACCCACCGGGCCGGCTGGCGTTATCGGACGTCACCGTGGCCGACGACCTTCGGGTGGAGATCGATGGCGCTGTGTTCGAGCACCGGCTCTGCCAGTTCGCGCTGGCGCACTCGGGCTGGCGACATCCTGCGGTGTTCACCGGCGGCGAGTGCTTCCTGGCGCTGTCCACGGGGCTGCAAGCCGCGCTGTGGCGCCTGGGCGGCGTGCCCGAGGAGCACCGCACCGACACCTGTCCGCCACGTTCAACAACCTGGCCGAGGCCGAGGAACTGACGTGGCGCTACGACGACCTGTGCCGGCACTACGGCATGCGTGCCAGCCGCTGCAACCCAGGGCAGTCGCACGAAAACGGATCGGTGGAGTCACGGCACGACTCGCTGAAGACGGCGCTCGATCAGGGCCTGCGGCTGCGCGGCTCGCGCTGCTTCGACGACCGCGCCGGCTACGAGGCGTTCGTCGAGCAGATCGTGCAGAGGTTCAACGCCCGTGCAGCCAAGCGCACGGCTATGGAATGGCTGATGTTCAAGCCTCTGCCACCACGGCGCACGGCCGAGTACGAGGAGTTGCGGGCACGGGTGAGCAAGTACGGCATCTTCACCGGGCGCGGGGTGCAGTACAGCGCGGCCAGCCAACTCATCGGGCACCGGCTGATGGTGCGCCAGTACGCCCAGCACATCGAGTGCTGGCTTGGCGGCCAGCGGGTGCTCGAGCGCGTTCGCGCCACGCACCGAAACGGCCAGCGCCATCCGCGCAACATCGACTACCGGCACTGGTGGGCGCGCTCAAGCGCAAGCTCGGCGCGTTTGCCCGCTGGATACTGCGCGATGCGGTGTTCCCGCGCACTGTGTACCGCCGGACCTGGGAGCGGCTGGCTGCGGCGCTGCCCGAGCGCCGTGCCTGCAAGACCATCGTCGGGCTGTTGGCACTGGCGGCCGACGGCCACGAGGCGCAACTGGCCGATGAACTGGAGCAGTTGATCGAGCCGGCCCAACTGCCTTACCTGGACGCGCTGATCGCGCTGCTGGCGCCGCCGCAGCGGACGATGCCGGACGTGGCGGTGGAGTTGCCGCAGCTGGCCGACTCCGACGCGGTGTTGGCCCAGCCCGTAGAGCACGATGCCCGCGAGGTGGTGCGATGAGCGGCGCGGCGATCACCGCAGGTCGGCTGGACCTGATGCACACCGAGTTGCGGCTGCCCACAGTACGCCGGCTCGCCGCGGACCTGTGCGCGCAGTCCGACCGCGAAGGCTGGCCCGGCCACCGGCTGCTCGAAGCGCTGCTGGAGCATGAACTGGCCGAGCCGCGAGGCCCGCCGCATCGACCGCCACCGCACCGAGTCTGGTCTGGCGCAGGAAAAGCGGATGTCGAGCTTCAACTTCGCCGCCGTGCCCAGCGTGTCCAAGGCCCAGGTCATGGAGCTGGGCGAGGCGCACGAGTGGCTCGAGCGCGGCGCCAACGTCTTGCTCTTCGGCCCACCGGGCGTGGGCAAGAGCCATCTGGTGTGCGGCCTCAGCCATGCGCTGATCCACGCCGGGCGGCTGGTGCTGTTCACGCGCTGCCGCGAGCTCGTGCAGCGCCTGCAGGCGGCGCGCCGCGACCTGCGGCTGCCGCAGGAACTGGCCGTGCTCGACCGCTTCGACCTGCTGATCCTCGACGACCTGAGCTACGTGCGGCGCGACCGGGCCGAGTCCTCGGTGCTGTTCGAGCTGATCGCCGAGCTTTACGAGCGCAAGAGCCTAGCGATCACGGCCAACACGCCGTTCTCGCGATGGGGCGAGGTCTTCGTCGAGCCGGCCATGACGCTGGCCGCGGTCGACCGCACTGGTGCACCACTCGACGATCCTGGGGATGAACGTCGAGAGCTACCGCCGCCGATCGGCCAACGCGGCACAACCGCAGGCCGTGCAGCGGGGCCGACCAGCGACCGATAGCGCCGCAGCCGAACAAGGCTGAGGCACGGCGGTGGACAAGTCACCTGCCCACAGGACAGGCCTGTGGACAGCCCCTGCGGTGTCCGTGCCTCGCCCACCGCCAGCCAACAAGGAAAGGAACCCAGAGACCAACGACAACTACGCCCGCCCCCACCGGCCAGGATAGTTGTCGCTAGGCGGCCACGATAGTTGATGCCGGCCAATCGTCTACAGCGCCAAACTGTTGGCCTGTGGCGCGCGCTACGGCGTTGTTCCCCGGGCCTTCCAGCCCTACCGCGCGCAGACCAAGCGCCCGGACCGCTACATCCGTGCCGACTTCTTCATGGCGCGGCAGTTCACCGCCATCGAGGATAGGAGACGGCAGCTGCGCCAGTGGCTCGACGCTGTGGCCAACGTGCGAATGCATGGCACCACCGACTGCATCGTCACCGAGCACTTCGTTGAGGAGCGGCCGAGCCTGCAGGCCTTGCCTACTGGGCGCTTCGATGCCGTGCTGCGCGTGGAGCGCCGTCAGAGCGACGAGGGTTGCGTCAGCGTCGGCGGCAACCACTAGATGTTGAGTTCCAAGAGGTTGCTCACGGCCGGGATGCGGGTCATGGGCGGCTGGCGGTTCAGGGCGGAGTGTGGCCGATGCCAGTTGTAGCGGTGCAGGAAGGGCTGCAGAGCGGCCTCGCGCTGCGCTGAGCTGACGTAGGGCTGGGCATAGGCCCACTCGCGCAAGCTGGTCTGGACGAAGCGCTCGGCCTTGCCGTTGGTCTTGGGGGTGTAGGGCCGAGTCTTGATGTGCCGGATGCCGAGTTCGTCGCAGGCAGCCTTGAAGGTGTTCTTGTAGCCCGTGCCGTTGTCTGTCATCACGCGCTCGATGCGCACGCCCAGGCTGGCGTAGTAGGCCACCGCTTGGCGCAGGAACTGCACGCAGCTATCGGTCGTCTCGTCGGGCAGCACCTGCGCGAACGACACACGCGAGTGGTCATCGATCGCCGGGTGAACCATCTGCCAGCCGATGTGAACCGCCCCGGGTTTTGAGGAGGCTCCTTCGATTGAGAATGGAGCCAAGATGCGGAAGTCCCCGAAGTTTTCCCCGAGGTGATCGAGCGCGCTGTGCGCATGGTGTTCGACGCCAAGGACCAGTACCCGTCGCAGTGGGCGGCGATCGAGTCGATCTCGGCCAAGATCGGCTGCACGGCCGAGACGCTGCGCAAGTGGGTGCGCCAAGGCGAGCGCGACAGCGGCGTGCGGCCCGGTGCCACGACGGCCGAGCAGCAGCGCATCAAGGAACTCGAACGCGAGGTCCGTGAGCTGCGCAAGACCAACGAGATCCTGAAGCTGGCGAGCGCGTATTTCGCCCAGGCGGAGCTCGACCGCCACCACAAGAAGTGAACGCCTTCATCGACGAGCATCGTGCTCGCCTGGGGTCGAGTCGATCTGCCGCGCGCTGCAGATCGCCCCGTCGGCGTACAGGCGTCATGCGGCGCGCCAGCGCGATCCGGCGTTGCTGCCTGCGCGGGCGCAGCGCGACGCGGCCTTGATGCCCCAGGTGCAACGCGTGTACGAAGCGAACCTGCGCGTCTACGGCGCCGACAAGGTGTGGCGACAGTTGCTGCGCGAAGGCGTGACGGTGGCTCGCTGCACCGTGGAGCGACTGATGCGCAGGCTCGGCCTGCAAGGAGCCAGGCGCGGCAAAGGCGTGCGCACGACGGTGCCCGATGCCAAGGCGGCCTGCCCGCTGGACCGCGTCAACCGGCAGTTCAAGGCGCGCCGGCCGAACCAGCTGTGGGTGGCGGACTTCACCTACGTCTCGACTGGCAGGGCTTCGTGTACGTCGCCTTCGTGGTCGACGTCTTCGCGCGGCGCATCGTCGGCTGGCGGGTCAGCAGTTCCATGCAGACCGACTTCGTGCTCGACGCGCTGGAGCAGGCGCTGTATGCGCGGCGGGCTGAGCGCGAAGGCGACTGGTGCACCACAGCGACCGCGGCTCGCAGTACGTGTCCATCCGCTACAGCGAACGCCTTGACGAGGCCGGCATCGAGCCCTCGGTGGGCAGCACCGGCGACAGCTACGACAACGCGCTGGCCGAGACCATCAACGGGCTGTACAAGGCCGAGATCATCCACCGGCGCGGGCCGTGGAAGACGCGCGAGGCGGTTGAACTGGCGACGCTGGAGTGGGTCTCTTGGTTCAACCACCATCGCTTGCTCGAACCCATCGGCTACATCCCGCCGGCCGAAGCCGAGGCAAACTACTGGCGTCAGAAGCAGGCGTTGAGCGCAAGCGAGCCTGCTTCGACGGCAGCGCCGCAGGAGGGTTGAACCATGAATACATGGTCCAACCGGGGGGGCTCCGGCGGCCCCTGCGGGGGGCGGGGAGAGAAAGCCTGAACCCAAGAACCGTCAGACCACAGCGGTCTGACTCAAGCCAACAGGCCTCCTCGATTCCCGGTACGGTTCAATGCCGCGCTTGGTCGTGCGTCTGTCGCCGGTGATGCGGTGGCCGATGCCATCGATGTGCATGAGCTTCTTGGTATCCAGGTGCAGCAGCTCGCCTGCAGCTGCGCGCTCGTAGCGCACCACGGGCTGCGGCGGCTCCAGCGACTTCAGTCGGGACAGTCCCAATCGTTTCATGCAACGGCTGACCGTCGCCACACCGCAGCCGGCCTGCTCGGCGATTCGCCATAGCGGCCAGCGGCGGCGCCGTAGATCCTCCAGCTGCGCTTGCTTTTGGGCCGTCAGCGCTCGTGGGCTGCGCTTCGGACGAGAACTGCGATCGGCCGGGCCTGCCGCACCTTCCGCCTTGAAGCGGGCCAGCCACTTGAAGCCGGTGCGCTTGCTCACGCCTGCCGCCTCACTCGCGGCGGACATCGTCCAACCCTCGTTCAGCACTCTGCTGACCAGCAGGGCTCGACCTTTGGCAGTCAATCTCGCATGCTTGTGGCTGTTCATCCGTTCTCCTGTCCAGGTTGCGGGAGGTCTCGACAACCCCAGCTTCCCAAATCAGGAACGGATGAACAACCTATCGGAACATCACATCTAGAGCCCAGGGGTTTGCATCGTAGTCGTCGATGCAGGCTTTGGCGCGTTGCCGCCAGCATGCTGGCGGCAACGCGCGGCGAACACGGCCGGCCGCACGTACCTAAGGGTGCTATGTGGCCGGTGGTGGTTTTGGTCCCCGCGCCAGTTGTCGATGACGCTGCGCATGTGGCTCAGGCTGGCAAACCAGTGCTGCGACAGGCACTCGCCCCTGACGCGGCTGTTGAAGCTCTCGATGTAGGCGTTCTGCACCGGCTTGCCGGGCTGGATGAAGCGCAGCTCGACGCCGTTCCTGGCCGCCCATGTCCGCATCGTCCGACCCGCGAACTCCGGACCGTTGTCGGTGCGTATCATCTTGGGCAGTCCGCGCTCGGCCTTGACCTGGTCGAGCAAGCGCGTGACGTACAGCGCCGGGATCGAGGTGTCCACGTCGATCTGCAGGGCTTCCTTGCTGCAATCGTCCACGACGGTCAGCGTCTTCACCCGCCGGCCGTTGGGCAACTCGTCGAACACGAAGTCCATGCTCCACACCTCGACGGGTTGCATCGGGCGCACCACGGGCTGCCGCTCGGGCACCGGCCGCTTCTTGCGTCGGCGCTTGCGCACCATCAGCCCTTCCGCGCGGTAGACCCCGTAAGGTGCACTTGACGTTGATCGCCCAGCCGTCGATCCGCAAGGGGCTGTGCAGCATCCGGTAGCCGTGGCGGCGGTGCTGGCCGGCGAGCTCCGTCAGGCGCTCGCGCAGCCGGCCGTTGCCGTCGTCGCGGGGCTGGTGGTGCAGCGTGCTGGTGCTCATGCACACCAGCCGCAAGGCCTGACGTTCGCTCAAGCCCCGTTCCTGCAACTGCCGCACGACTTTGCGACGCGCCGCCAAGGCCACTACTTTCCCTTGAGCACCTCGCGCATCGCGTCGATCTTGAGCATCGAGTTGGCCAGCAGCTTCTTCAGCTTCGTGTTCTCGGTCTCCAGCGCCTTCAGGCGCTGCGCGTCCGACACGTTCACGCCGCCGAACTTGGCCTTCCAGGCGTAGTAGCTCGGTTCGCTGAAGCCATGCTTCCTGCGCAGCTCCTTGACCGGCAGCCCGGCGTCAGCCTCACGCAGGAAGCCAATGATCTGTTCCTCGGTGTATCGCTTCTTCATCGGTCCGATCTCCGTCTCGGGTTGATCGGGCGCCAGAACTACCTGCTACGAATTCCTACGGGCAGCGCACGAACCCCAAACTTTCAAGCACGCGAGCCACGCGTCAATATACAGCCATTCGTCAGCGGTAATACCCGTAAGTAGCTTCGTCTCTACGACCCCGAGGATCGTTGTTCCATCGTGTAATACCCTATAAAGCAATTCGCGACCTTCGAGTTAACTCGCTGTAGCCACCTACTAATAGAATTGCCACAGGATAGAAGCAAGCACAGGAGAAGGAGGAGGATCCCAGTCCGTATGCCGACTATAAATAGTTAAGACGAAGTGCTATCGCGCACCGGGATACCGTTGCGTACAGCTGCTGCCAAAATGTCAAAAGGTTCAACGCTCTGGATGACTTTGCGACTTCTAGCGTAGGAGAAAAGGCTGAATGCGTCTGTCCGCGCGCACTGGACCGAGGGGAAGAATCAATTCGACTCCAGTCGCAGCAGACGTCGATTCCGCACCCATTGCTGTCGACATACTCTTGGGCAAGTTCCGCCGGCCATGTGCGCCAGAGCCGCTGCCAACATTCCCTCCCGCTGGCCACCAAGGGGGAATTCAAGTCGTCCTCCACTCTGCAGCCTTTAATATACCGCGGCGTGAGGCCTGCGCACGGCACGAAGCCCTCGGCATAATCGCTAAAACCCTTCGCGTTACCGCTCTTGTATTCAATTGGAAAATAAGTGATCCCGCAGTTTTCGGCGCCAAAAAGGCCATAAGGCTTTCCACAAGTCGTTCCCCGATAAGGACCAACTCCATATCGACGCCTCTGAGCCCATTAATGATGGCCTCGCTCGCGGAGCAGGTACTCTCTTGCGTTAGTATATAAACTCGGCGCAAGTCTAATGTAGGCAGCGGTGCAGTAGTACTACAACGCGATCCAGTCAGGCTCGGCAAGCATGCCGTGGCCAGGAAGGATAGCTCACTATTCTTTGCTGCCCGCTTATCATTAAACAGGTAGGTCGCAAAGGTCTTTCCCTCAGTGCGCTTGATGCCTGCGATCATCGTTGCCAGCTGGCTGGCAACATAAACTACACCACCTTGATTGTATCTCAGGTCAAGCGCCAGCTCGTTGATGCCTTCATCACGCAACTGCGTTACCGCGGTGATCAATCGCAGTTCCGCCGGAACTGTGTGCTCGTTGAAGAGCAAATAGCCAATTTTCTGACCGTCTGCTCCGCTAAAGGTCTGCACCACCGGAACCGAATCAGCTACAACTTTGGCGGCAGCGAGATCCACTGTTAATAGCTTCCCGGCCCGTCTAAAGACCATTCGATAACGAACATCTGGAACGGTCGGATTTGGCGCCGACAAAAGCGTCGTTAGTTCGCCCCTGTCGTTGGTGTCTACGCTTATATCATTCACGTTGACAAGCTCGTCACCGCGTTCAATACCCGCAACCGCAGATGGACTGCCTCCCTCTACGAACGCCACACGAACGCGCCGAGGGGGCACGGGGCTCGCCAGAATCCAGCGTATCCCATGCCCAATCTTGCTGCCGTATTCGACTGCTGCTCCACTTGGCCCGTTGGATAGGCAAAGCTGAAGCGATCAGTGGCCGCGCCGGACGCTGTTCTCGACACTGTCTTCAGGGCCTGGAAATAGTTATTCATCGCAGCGAAGGCGTCCGGCCCTTCGAATGTCGGGAAATATGGATTGATTGGGCCAATTTCATGTTACCAAAGGTATGCCTCCCCCATGTAAGCGCGCAGCCATTTTTTTCGGTTGCGAGAACAGAGGTTCGTTGAGTCGCGCTCGCGTAGGTGTTATCAGCCGCGCATTGCTGCGCAAATTCCGAAGACGGTCCGGCCGCCTCGTGTGATTCAAGGGAGTAGTCTTTCCCGCCATCACCACCGCAGCCGCCGATAGCCACGACGAGTCCGGCAAATGCAAGTTGCTTGGCCATCCATAAGACCACAAGCCGAGGCGACCTAGATGTGATGTTCCGATAGGTTGTTCATCCGTTCCTGATTTGGGAAGCTGGGGTTGTCGAGACCTCCCGCAACCTGGACAGGAGAACGGATGAACAGCCACAAGCATGCGAGATTGACGGCCAAAGGTCGAGCCCTGCTGGTCAGCAGAGTGCTGAACGAGGGTTGGACGATGTCCGCCGCGAGTGAGGCGGCAGGCGTGAGCAAGCGCACCGGCTTCAAGTGGCTGGCCCGCTTCAAGGCGGAAGGTGCGGCAGGCCGGCCGATCGCAGTTCTCGTCCGAAGCGCAGCCCACGAGCGCTGACGGCCCAAAAGCAAGCGCAGCTGGAGGATCTACGGCGCCGCCGCTGGCCGCTATGGCGAATCGCCGAGCAGGCCGGCTGCGGTGTGGCGACGGTCAGCCGTTGCATGAAACGATTGGGACTGTCCCGACTGAAGTCGCTGGAGCCGCCGCAGCCCGTGGTGCGCTACGAGCGCGCAGCTGCAGGCGAGCTGCTGCACCTGGATACCAAGAAGCTCATGCACATCGATGGCATCGGCCACCGCATCACCGGCGACAGACGCACGACCAAGCGCGGCATCGGCTGGCAGATGGTTCACCGGCGATCGATGACCACTCGCGTGTGTCGTTCGCGCAGGTGCTGCCCGACGAGACGACCGATAGCTGCGTGCAGTTCCTGCGCCAAGCGGTGGCCTACTACGCCAGCCTGGGCGTGCGCATCGAGCGCGTGATGACAGACAACGGCACGGGCTACAAGAACACCTTCAAGGCTGCCTGCGACGAACTCGGCATCCGGCACATCAAGACTCGGCCCTACACCCCCAAGACCAACGGCAAGGCCGAGCGCTTCGTCCAGACCAGCTTGCGCGAGTGGGCCTATGCCCAGCCCTACGTCAGCTCAGCGCAGCGCGAGGCCGCTCTGCAGCCCTTCCTGCACCGCTACAACTGGCATCGGCCACACTCCGCCCTGAACCGCCAGCCGCCCATGACCCGCATCCCGGCCGTGAGCAACCTCTTGGAACTCAACACCTAGAACTCAGGTGACAATCCATCGAAGTGTTCGCGACTATGTTAGAGACGTCGTGGGGGCTACTGTTAACAGGACGACCCGCAGAGCCGCTGTGTTCCTGCAAAGACATTGACGGGGCTAACGGGTAAAGCCTGTTGTTTGCTTTGAACGCGGTCGCCGCTCCAGATTCGCTCCGCCTTTCTTCGTCCACCGCTGAGCCTTCAGAGCGGGGAGGAGCGCGACACCCTTTGGGCGACTTCTGGTGCCCGGTGCTCGATGTCTGATTTTCAGCTACACCGGCTAGCGTCTTTCGCGTGCAAGGGCGCGCGTCATGAAACCGCTTGGGCGGCTCTTGGTCCAGCGGAAGATCTGTTCTTTGGCGAGCAAAGCGCCGCCCAACTCCATAATCTGGTCGCCCTCGCACCATTGTGGCCATTTGAGCAGGCCGAACAGCTACCCCTCTTCTTGCGGTGCCTTCCCGCCATACTCGTCGATGAAAACAACGCCAAAGCGATGGGTCCCTCGGTCCACCGGCTCAAAAGCGCTGCTATACTACTTTGCGCGTGGGCCGTTAGCTCAGTTGGTTAGAGCAGAGGACTCATCAAGGTGGTGACCCTGGCGTGAGAGCGCCAGTGGAAAACCGGGTGAATTCAGGGAAACCGTCCGCTTCCACAAGGAGCCCGGCAACCGTGAGCCAAGCCCACCGAAGGCAGGTCAGCGAATCGGTAGGTGGGAAGGTGCAGAGACTAGGATGCGAGGAGCCAGTCCGATAAGCATCCCGAGAGCGCCCGGCACCCAACCAGCGTCCTTAAGGCGTGTTGCGGGTGATGAGATAGTCCGAGGAGCAGCGAAAGCTGCACAAACTTGAATCCTTTGGTCGCTGGTTCGAGCCCAGCACGGCCTACCAAGTATCCAAATGATAGATGAGCGGATTTCGATGGACTCTATGGACGCGTCCAAATCGACCGCGAATCGAAAGCCAGCACGTGCTCCTGCGGCAAAAGTTCGCCACCGAGGATAGTGAAAAACGGTTCGCGACGTTTGGGCTATTCGCGGCGGCGGCAGACATCCGACATTTGCTCTGCCTGTCGGTTTCCGAAGAGGCCTCATGCAGGGCCGCCCTGGACCTCGTCTGCGCGGCTCGTGCCAAACGGGGGATGCCTACTAGGGCTGAACCGTACCGATTTTCGAGGAGGCCTGTTGGCTTGAGTCAGACCGCTGTGGTCTAGCGTCTGTTGGGCTCAGCCTTTCTGCCAGCCCCGGCAGGGGCCGCCAGAGGCCTCCCCCGGTTGGGCCTTGTATGCTTCAACCTTCCTGCGGCGCCGCCGACGCAGATCGCTCGTTGCTCTCGCCGCCTGCTGCTGACGCAAGTAGTTTGCCTCGGCTTCGGCCGGCGGGATGTAGCCGATGGGTTCCAGCAAGCGATGGTGGTTGAACCACGAGACCCACTCCAGCGTGGAGAGTTCGACCGCCTCGCGCGTCTTCCAAGGCCCGCGCCGGTGGATGATCTCGGCCTTGTACAGCCCATTGATGGTCTCGGCCAGCGCGTTGTGGTAGCTGTCGCCAGTGCTGCCCACCGAAGGCTCGATGCCGGCTTCGGCCAGTCGTTCGCTGTAGCGGATCGAGACGTACTGCGAGCCCCGGTCGCTGTGGTGCACCGGTCGCCTTCATCGTCACGTTCCCGCTCGGCGCGCCGTGCATACAGCGCCTGCTCCAGCGCATCAAGCACGAAGTCGGCCTGCATCGAACTGCTCACCCGCCAGCCGACGATGCGCCGTGAGAAGACGTCGACCACGAAGGCGACGTACACGAAGCCCTGCCGAGGTCGAGACGTAGGTGAAGTCGGCCACCCACAGCTGGTTCGGCCCCCGCGCCTTGAACTGCCGGTTCACACGTCCAGCGGGCAGGCCGCCGTGGCATCGGGCACCCTCGAGCGCATGCCCTTGCCGCGCCCGGCTCCTTGCAGGCCGAGCCTGCACATCAGCCGCGCCACGCTGCAGCGTGCCACCGCCACGCCTTTGCGCAGCAACTGTCGCCCCACCTTGACGGCGCCGTAGACGCGTAGGTTCGCGTCGTACACGCGTTGGACCTCGGGGATCAGGGCTGCGTCGCGTTGCGCCCGGGCGGGCAGCAACGCGGGGTCGCGCTGGCGCGCCGCGTGACGCCGGTACGCCGACGGGGCGTACCTGCAGCGGTTGGCAGATCGACTCGACCCCCAGGCGGGCACGATTTTCGTCGATGAAGGCGTTCACTTCTTGTAGTGGCGGTCGAGCTCCGCCTGGGCGAAATACGCGCTGGCCAGCTTCAGGATCGCGATGGTCTTACGCAGGTCACGGACCTCTCGCTCGAGCATCCTTAATGCACTGCTGCCCGCCCACCGTGGCACCGGGCCGCACGGCGCGCTCGATCACTTCGGGGAAGACTTTCGGGGACTTCCTCATCTTGGCTCCATTCTCAATCGAAGGAGTCTCCTCGAAAGACGGGGCGGTTCAATGCCTGCGCCACCAGGGTCGAGTACGGCCTACGAGGCGGCGCCCTTCGGGGCCCACTTGCCGAATCTGGCGGCGAGAGGAAACGGTTGCGACGGTTTGCGGGCTCGTCGCGGTGTTCACACGGAAGAAGTTGAGCGATTGACCATGCTGGACTGTGACGGCTGCCCACTGAGCCTGCGCTCGCACGAAGGTCTCGGTGCGTCGTGCCTTGTCAACGACAACTCTGCGCTGCAATCCGGGGGGCCTCGCCGGCCACAAAACCAATGTCGGATCAAGCGCGGATTCAACAGCACCGACCGACCACTGGTCATGGAAAAGCGTGGCGCTTTGCCGCTTCGTTGTCGCGGCAGTAGGCACCTGAGAGCTCCGACCCAGCGAACTGCCACTTATGATTCGCGGTCAAATCCTTACGGCCCCGAATCCATTTTCGGCGATGTTTTCTGCCGTTCGGACCTGTCGGTAACCTTTCAACCAATGGCGTTACAGATAGATGGCAAGAGGGCCTGAACGGCCACGGATAACACCTGCCCCGCAATATCGGACATGAATTGAGCCCCTCCGCGTCTTGCTACAGGGGCTTGCTTTCCGCACAATTGTATATTATGGTAATCGTATGTTGCCGGGCTGGTGGAATGGTAGACACATCAGACTTAAAATCTGACGGGTGCGCCCGTGCCGGTTCGACTCCGGCGCTCGGCACCATGAAAAACTTTGTGGAGAAAGCGATGAAGGATGATGTAAGTTCGATGTTGGAGAAGCGTGCCTCACTCGAGGCGGAAGTGCGCGCCCTCGATCAACAGATTGCGGAAATGAAGGAAGTTCAGCGCGGCGCTCAGATTAATGAGGTTCGGGGTTTGATCAGCAGATACGGCCTGGCCATGAAGGAAGTTTTCCCCTCGGCCCAGACTGGCAAGCGGAAGCCGGCTGCGGATAAGGGGTGATGAAGGTGAAGCCCAAGTATCGCGATCCCCAGAGCGGACACACTTGGACCGGGCGAGGGCTCCAGCCGCGCTGGATCAAAGAAGCGCTTGCATCGGGCGGCACGCTGGAGCGGCTTCTTATTAAGTGAACTCGGCGAATATCAGGCGAAGTTGAACCGTGACGCTGCGTCACTCGCAGCGACGGTATTCAAAGGATTCGCAGCGCACAACGCTGGTCGTACGACAGGCTAGCCCCTCTGGCCGGGCGGCATACCCCCGCTGGTAAGATGCTGCTGTGGCAGTTGTGCAGCCACCACCTGCGAAGAGGACCATGTCCAAATGGTCTCAACGCTCGAAGTAGCACCAGGGGTAATCGTATTTTTCCAGCAGATTGCCACGCTGCCCCAGAAAAACTCCTACCGCGACAACCACTTGCGAAACCGCCCTTTCCGGAGCCTTCGTGCTTTCGGTGCAGATTGGCAGGCCTCGATCCGGCCCGATCCGTCATCCCGATGGTGCCTCGAACGCCCCGCCTATCTGGTTGGCCCGGCGAAGGTCATCCGAGTGCAGGTAGGTGGACGTGGTCGATAAGGACGCATGCCGCAGATTGTCGCGCACAGTGGTCAGCTCAGCTCCGCGCTGAAGTGCGTGGGTCGCGTGCGTGTGCCGCATCCAGTGCGGCGTGGCCCGCCGCAACTTCTCGGCCAGCGCGGGGTTCGTGTCAGCCAGGACATCGGCCGTCATTCCGAAGAACCTCTTCACGATTGCCCACAGCCGCTTGGACGTGATGCCGGCCTCGCCCTCGAGGCTGCGGAGCAAAGGCGTGGCGGGGTTCCACTTGGACGGTGTCACAGGGAGACCGCGTTGCACCGGTGCCGGTCCAGGACCCCGCGCGCCAGCCCCGGCAGCACCACTTTACCGGCCTTGCTGCCTTTGCCGACGACGTGTGCAGCCAGTGATCGCCGTGCGCGTCGGCCTCGATGGATCCCAGCGTGGCGTGCACCAGTTCGCCAGCACGCAGCCCAGTGCTGTAGCTGAAGTCGATCAGGAAGCGAAGCCTTTGGGCAGCGTCCGGCTGCCAGCCGTACGACCACTCCAGCCCTTCTGCGACCGTCCTCACGAGCTTCCATTCCCCCTCGGCGAAGGACCTCGTCGTGTCCAGGGTCGCCTGCCCCGTGCCGCGGACCTTGATGCCGGCGAAGGGTTGGCCAGCACGTATCGCTGCTCGATCAGCCACCGGAACATCGAGCTCAGCACGGAGAGCGCATAGGCCCGGGAGCGCGTGGACAGCCCGCCGGCGAACGGCCGCCACTCGGCGGAGGTGCGCGGCGCCGCTGGCCCGATCCAACGCGCTCTCGGCGAGGGCTGTCGCAGGAAGGCCCGATACGCCACGGCGTCCTCGGTGGCCAGCGAGGACAGCGCGAGGCCACGCTCGACGATGGCCCACAAGATGAGCCGCTCGGCTTCCTTGCGGTAGGCCCGCTGCGTGGCAGGCGCTTCATGCAGCGACAGCCAAGCCCGGGCCGCCTCGTAGTCATTGTTCGCCCGCAGGACGCACGATGCGCGCGGAGCACGATGCAGGCCCTTGCTGCCGTCCACCTCTTGCGGCACAACGAGCCTCTCCCAGGGAAGCACATCCGATGGCGCCTGAGCGACGAGCAGCGCGCGGGGCCGGTCGGTCAGGTCAGCATGGGCAGCGAAGAAGGCCTCGATCCGGCGTGCACCGGCCACGCCGAGACCGTCGATGTCGACCCACCAACGCCTGCGACGCGGTACGCGCAACGTGAGGTCAGCCAAGGTCTTGATGCCAGCGTTGCGCAGCACGACGGCAACGCGAGGCTCCAGCCAGAGGTCAACCCCGTCGCCGATCAGGGGGACGGGAACGGTCGCGTTGCGGAGGTGCTCGATGGCTGCAGCCATGGCACGCGCGGCCGCTGGACCCTTGCGGGCTGGACCCACGAACAGCTTGGCGAGGTCGTCTCGGTGGTGCGACTGGCGAACGCAGCGATGTCACGGCGAATCGCGCCGATGACGCCGCGTGAGGACTGGCCGCGCGCCGGAGCATCACCGAGATACCGCGTCACGGCGTCTCTCGACGGCAAGCCCTCCAGCCAAGCCCGGAGTGCCGCGAGCGCTGCAGCGTCAGGCAGCGAAACGGACTGCGCGGTTACAGACAGGCGCGTTTTCACCGCGAACAGTTTGCGCCGCTGGAAGCGCTATGCTACTAAGGTTAGTTATCGGTATAGCAGCGACAAGAGGCCTCTCGTTTCAGATCTGCGCCCCCGGGTTCGGGCTTGGCTCGCCCTTGGTCAGCGCGAGCGGGGGAGTCGCCGCGGCCGTGACATCGCGTTGCTGGCTGTCTCCATTTGTCGCATTTGCTTGGTTGTCCGGCTTTGCCTACAATTCATCTATGAGTACCGATCTCAGCACTCCCGTCCTGCTGCGCCGGATCGCGCAGCTCGAGGCTACCGTTGGGCGCCTCAGCGAAGACCTCGGCACTCTTCGCTCCGCGGTCAGCAAGCATGGGCTGCAACTGCCAAGGACACGAGGCGTTCGAGCGCGAGTGGCGCACGCCGACTCCGCCGCCGCGGACAACTTGCATGCTCAGGCCACCGGCGGGCTAGTGGGCGCCACCGCGCGCGGCGAAGCAGCGCGTGTCCAGTGGGTCAAGGATGGCCTCGTCGTGCCCGGCGAGCAACTCGCGCAGGCCTGGGGGCTGACGCGCCAAGCGTTGGCGCCGGCCGCAGACCGTGGCGAAGTCTTTGCAGTGAAAGTCGGCAACCGGCTGTACTACCCGGAGGCATTCCTGGGGATGGACCGCGAGGCTGTGGCAGCCATCTGCCGCGCGCTAGGTGACCTCGGCGCCAGCGAGAAACTGATGTTCTGGCTGCGCGAGCACGGCGCCCTCGCTGGAAAGAGCGTTGCCGCCGCTTTGGAGGCGGGGACTGCCTTGGCCAAGGTGGAGCGCCTAGCCGCGGCATGGGCGCGCGAGCGAGGCGCTTCGCGTGTCGCTGCGGCTGCCTGATCGCGGTTCCTTCGAGGATCTGCTTCGACCGACCAGGATCGATGTGGCCTCGCTCGTTCGCCTGAGCCGGCATCCGGCCACCGAGCCGTACTGGTCGGCTGGGGTCTACCGCTTTGATGATCCAGATCCTGGCGGTGCCGACGCGTTCGGCACCTGCTACGCCGCCAGCACCATCGAGGTGGCCTTCGCTGAGAGCGTCATCCATGAGTGCGGGCGGTTCGTCAGAGGCAGCTACGAGGTGCCGGCCGCAGAACTGACCGAGCGCTCCGTCGTTCGGTTTGCCTGTGAACGGCGCAAAACGCTGGTACTGGCTGACCTGACCGGTGCAGCGCTTAAGGCCCTGGGGCTCAACAACGACATCAGTGCATCCGCCGACTACACGGCGAGCCAGGCCTGGGCACGGGCGATCCACGGTGCGAGTCCGCGCTGGGATGGAATACGGTACGTGTCGCGGCAGATGAACAAGGGGTTCGCCTACGCCGTCTTCGAGCGCAGTGGACTGCACAAGCTGCGAGCCGAGAAGCTCAAGGCGCGGCAGGTCGATGACCTCTGCGATCGGTTCAACGTCACCGCGGTCTGACGGCGCGCCGTCCGAACGCCAAGGTCGGCGATCTGGTGGACACCGGCCGTTCGTCGGCGAAAACTGGTCGGCTCCAGACGGCCACATGCGGACATCCGGACATCGGCCCCCGACCGGACACCTGTGCGCACCGTGGCGTAACGCCGCATCGTCGACCCGTCAGGACAACCTAAAATCGCGAAATGCGCGTCGCTCGCCGTGTCGTCACTTCATGGATCGCAATCCTGGCGGTTCTTATGACTGCGCTTGCCCCGGCGATCTCGCATGCCATGGGGGCACGCGGTCCGGTGACCTGGACCGAGATCTGCACCAGCGTCGGGGCGAAGCGCGTGCCCGTCGACGCGGAGCAGAGCGGCAGCAAGTCCGTGCCGGGGGCGTCGAACCTGCTCGAGCACTGCCCCTACTGCGCCTTACACACGGACGGCTTCCCGGTGCCTCGGGCGCTTGCGTCGGTCGCGTCGCCCGCGCTCGTCGGCGAGCTGCTGCCGCCGGCATTCCTGCACGCCGACGAGACGCTCAGCGTCTGGTCCAGCGCGCAGCCCCGCGCCCCTCCCATCTCGATCTGATCCGCCCCCACCGGGGCGTTCTCGCGGAATCGGCGGCCTGACTCTCGTCGGGCTGTTGCCCGCGAGCACGCCGCTTGTCCCAGGGCTGGTTTCTCTGCGCATGTAAGCGGCGGGCCGAGCCTCAACACGATCAGATCGACATGAAGACCACCCACTCGCTGGCCGGGCTTGCCCTGGGCTGGCCTTGCGCTGCTGGCGCAGACGACCGCGGCGCCCGCCGACAGTCCGCCCGACGCACCCGTCAAGTCACTCGGCATCGTGATCATCGAAGGCCGTTCGCTGCCGACCTCGCTGCCCACCCAGATTCCGACGACCATGGAGGGCATCACCCGCGAGCAGATCCAGGCGACGGTGAACGCGACCGACAGCGAAGACGCGCTGCGCTACTTCCCGAGCCTGCTGGTGCGCAAGCGATACATTGGCGACTACAACCACGCCATCCTGTCGAGCCGTGCCTCCGGCACGGGCAACAGCGCGCGCTCCGCGGTGTATGCCGACGGCATCCTGCTGTCGAACTACCTTGGCAACGGCGTCGGTGGCCTGTCGTTCCCGCCGCGCTGGGGTCTCGTGACACCCGAGGAGATCGAGCGTGTCGACGTCATGTACGGCCCGTTCTCGGCCGCATACCCGGGCAACTCCGTTGGCGCCGTGGTGGACTACGTCACCCGCATGCCGACAAAGTTCGAGGCGCACGCCAAGGTCGGCTACGTGGTCCAGCCGTTCAGGCTCTACAACACCGACACCACCTATCGCACGTGGCAAGCCAGCGCCTCGCTCGGCAATCGAGCCGGTGACTGGGCCGGTGGGTCAGCGTCAACCGCACCGACAGCGAAGGCCAGCCGCTGACCTTCGCGACCCGCCTGGTCGCGTCCGGCACGGCAGGGTCGGCCGGCACGCCCGTCTCCGGCGCCGTGCGCGACGCCAACAACAGCCAGCAGCCGTGGTACGTGCTCGGGACCGGCACGCAGTACCACACGGTCCAGGACCACCTGAAGTTCAAGGTGGCCTACGACATCACCCCGACGCTGCGGGCCAGCTACGTGCTCGGCCTGTGGAAGAACGAGGCACGGGGCCGCTCGGAGTCCTACCTGCGCGACGCTTCGGGTCAGGCGGTCTACAACGGGCCCGTCAACATCGCCGGAACCGCCTACGCCGGCGGCCGGGCCTTGGGCGGCGGGGACTTCCCGCTGACGAGCGAGCGGCTGCTGCATGCGATGCACGGTTTGTCGGTCAAGAGCCATACGCGCGGCACCTTCGACTGGGAGGTGGCGGCCAGCCTGTACGACTACCGGCGCGACGACAAGCGCCAGAACGCTGCGTCCAATCCGCAGACGGCAGCGCGGGATGGTGGCCCCGGCACGCTGGCAGACGGCGGCGGCACCGGCTGGAACACGCTCGCCCTGAAGGGCATCTGGCGGCCGGAAGGTTCCGAGGGTCGCCACATCGTCGATTTCGGCTTCCAGCAGGAGCGCTATCAGCTGAGCTACCAGACCTCGACGATCACCGGCAACTACCTTGTCGACGCGCCCGGCACCCGGGTCGGCAATGTCGAAGGCAACACCCGGCTGCAAAGCTTGTGGGCGCAGGATGTCTGGCGATTCGCCGACGACTGGAAGGCGGTCCTCGGCGGACGCGCCGAACGGTGGGAGGCGACCAACGGCCGCACCGACTTCTCGGCCACCAGTGCGCTCACGTACCCGGCGCGACGAGAGAACTACGTCTCCCCGAAGGCGGCACTGTCGTGGCAGGCGTTGCCCGAGACGGTGTTCAAGGCGTCGGTCGGACGTGCCGTGCGGACGCCCACCGTGGCCGAGCTGTACGGCGCGACCTCGACCGCCAATCCGGCCAACACGCAGTACATCAACGACCCGAACCTGAAGCCCGAGAAGTCATGGACGGCGGAGCTGAGCGCCGAGCGCGAGTTCGGGCTCGGGACGGCCCGTCTGACGCTGTTCGCCGAGAACACACGAGACGCGCTCTACAACCAGACCGCCTTCGATGCAACCGCGAACCGCAACATCACCCGCGTGCAGAACATTGACCGGATCGCTACGACTGGTGTGGAGACCGTGGTGTCGAACAAGGACTGGCTGGTCAAGGGCCTCGAGCTGCAGGGCAGCGTGACGTACGCCGACTCGAAGATCAAGGAGAACGCCGGCTTCGTAGTCACACCGGGCGACACCGTCGGCAAGTGGCAGCCGAACATCCCGCGCTGGCGGGCGACGGCGCTGGCGAGCTATCGCTTCGACGAACAATGGACCGGCTCGATCGGCGCACGCTACAGCGGGCGCCAGTACCGCACGCTGAACAACGCCGACGTCAACGGCACCACCTACATGGGCGTGAGCAAGTTCGCCGTCGTCGACGTGCGCGTGCTCTACCGCCTCGACAAGCAGTGGAGCGCGGCGTTCGGCATCGACAACCTGAACAACTACCAGTACTGGAACTTCCACCCGTATCCGCAGCGCAGCTACTCCGCCGAACTGAGGTTCGACCTGTGAGGAGCATCGACATGATCGACCAACGCATCCTCTTTTCGCTCTTGGCCTTCGCCCCGTTCTCGGCGGGCGCCCATGTCACGCTGCCGCCGGGCGGCGCGACCGCTGGAACGGTTTACCCGGCTTCGTTCCGGGTGGGGCACCCGTGCAAGGACGCGAACGCGACGACGGCCATCCGCGTGCGCATCCCCGAGGGCTTCGAGCCAATCGAGGCCGTTCCGCGCCCGGGCTGGAAGGCCACCTTGTCTCGCACTGAGGTTGCGTGGACGGCGGATGGCCCGGGCACCGCGCTGCAAGGCAAGGAGCGCGCGCAGTTCACCGTTCGGGGCAAGCTGACCAGCACACCGGGGACCCTGTGGTTCAAGGTCCTGCAGGTGTGCGACAAGGGCAGCGCCGACTGGGCCGACGTGCCCAGCAAGGACGGGGACAAGCCGGAGTCGCCGGCCGCACGCCTGGACGTGCTTCCACCGGGCGTCGCACCGGTGGACTTCCGGGACGCGTGGGTCCGCAGCACGGTGGAAGGTCAGCGCTCGACGGGTGTGTTCGGCAAGCTCACTTCGGGCGCGGGCGCCGGGCTCATCGGCGCCTCTTCACTGTGGGCAGAGTCCGTCGAGGTCCACGAGATGAAGATGGAAGACAATGTGATGCGCATGCGCGCCCTGAACGGCGGCCTCGACCTGCCGCCCGGGAAACCGTCGAACTTCGCGGAGGCGGCTACCACCTGATGGTGCTGGGGCTCAAGCAAGCGGTGGCGAATGACCAGGAGATGCCGCTGGTGCTTCGCTTCGTCGACCGTGACGGGCGGGCTTCGGAGCGAAGCGTCAGCGTGCGTGCGAAGACTGGTGCCGGAGCATCCGTGTCGGAGCACATCCACCCGAAGTAGTGCTGCGGCGGTTGTGAGGCGTCCGGTCCTGAACTAGGTGAATGTCGGCAACGGGTCGTGGGCTGCCGGTCACCAGTCACCACTGGACGTCAGCTGACCATCCCATCGCCGGCATGCCTGCCTCAGGCACGTTGCCGTGGGTCTCACTGGCCGTGCTTGGCCGCACCGCACCCGGCGGCGCGCTCGACCAGCACGTCCGCGTACCGCTCGACGTTGAACCGGAACGTCCCCGGAAGTTGATGTGCGAGAAGTGCGCAGGCCCGATCCGCCGCAGCCAGTCCTCCTCGATGCCGTTGCCGTCATGGTTGAGCCTTGCCACGACGCTGTCCATGCGATTCGTGTTCCAGGCCAGTACGATGTTGGTCAACAGCGCGTGAGCGCCCGAGATGGCCGCCATCTCCTGCCGACGACGGCCACGCTCATGGGCCACCTGTCCGCCATGGATGGCACGCTGCAGCTGATGCACCGATTCGCCCCGGTTGAGAAGGGTGTGGATCTCGCGCCGATAGTCCGGGATGGCCGGTAGTCGCACAGAAACAGCGTTCGCAGCAGGCGGCCCAGGTGTTCTGCAGCGCGGTGCAGCGGGTCGCCGATTGCTGCCGAGCCAAGCCGGTGGATGGCATGGGCGGCTGACACCTTACCCGCACGAATCGACGCCGCCAAGCGCACCAAGTCGTCCCACCCGTGCTCGATGGCCTTGATCGACACCCGACGCACCGTGACGCCCTCCAGGCTCTCGGGCACCGGCCAGCCCCTGGGCACGAACAGCTTTCGCTCGCGCAGATCTCGCAGGCGCGGGCACAGGTAAAAACCCAAGAGCTTGGCGATGGCCATCGCTACGTTCGTGACGCCGTGGGTGTCCACGGCCAGCAGGGAGATCCGGATCTGGTCATCGGCGCGGTTGTGCTGCTCGACCCCTTCAACGGCCACGCCGGCCCGGCGCTCGTTCAGCACGATGGGCTGGTCGTAGAACAATCCCCAACGGTCGCGTACGTGCGTGTACAGGCCCGCGGCGTAAGTACGCCGCCGCGGGTCCACTCGGGCTGTCCACAGGTGGCGGCTGGCATCCATGGCCATCATGTCGGCCGACCCCTTGGTGCCGTCGCCTCACAGTGCCGCAATCGGCAGTGCGTTCTGGTACTCCGACACCCGTTCGTTGGCCCGGCGCAGCCTGCCGCTGAACTCGACGGCCCGCATCGCGGTCGAGATGTGCGCCGCGTCGATGCCGGGAATCATCGAGCCCACGCCCTTCGCGTCGAGATCAGTGCCGTGGGCCAGAAGCGCGCCGTGCAGGGCAAGCAGCTCGTTGCTCGATGACGGACGGCGGGCCAGCAGCGCCTCGCTGAAACGCGTGGCGGCATCAACCTCCAGCAGCAGGTCCGGCAACTGGACGGAGCCAATGCACTTGAAGACAGCCTCCCGGGTCTTGCGTGGCTCCACTTCCTCGTCCAACGGTCGGATCGGCGGCAGATGCAGGAGCTTGTCGGCGCCGATCTCGATCTGGCCGCGACTGACGGCTTCGGCCAACGCCGACAGGCCGACCGACATGCCTGCCAGAATTGGCTCCAGAAACGACAAGGCTAGGTCAGGCAGGCCGAGTATCTGGTGGTGCAGTTCCTTGAACTGCTCCAGTCGACGTCCGCCAGCAGCATCGACTCGCGAGCGCGGAAGTTGATCGAGTGGTTCACCCATGCACTGCCTCGGCGCAGGCTCTGGCGTAGAGCCATCATCGTGCTGGCCTCGAATGCCCGGTACCGCCCCGAACGACACGTCAAATTCTCCCGCCTATCGACACCCAAACTCCTCCGGGCGGGACACGGTTGGCATTATTGATCGGCGTCGGCGGTGACGGCCATGCGGGCGGCGGCCTCCTTGAGGCGATAGCTCTTGCCCTCGAACTCGAGCATGGCGGCGCGGTGCATCAGCCGATCGAGGATGGTGGTGCCCATGGTCGCGTCGCCGAGGTACTTGCCCCAGTCCTGTACGACGCGGTTGGAAGTGACGATGATGCTGGCGCGACGCTTGTAGCGTTGGTGGACAACGGACTGCAGGAGTTCGGCGGCCGGCTCGGAGATGCGTCGTGCGAGGAACAGGTCGTCGAGCACGAGCAGATCGGCGTCGATGTAGGCCCGCATGAGCGCGGTCTGCTCCTTCGGACTTGCCAGCGCGAAGCGGGCGAACTCGGTGTCGGCCTCGACGTAGCGGACCTCGTGGCCCTGCAGCGTGGCACGGTAGGCCACGGCCTTCGCGACGTGCGACTTGCCGGTTCCGGGCTTGCCAATGATCAGGGCGTTGGCTCCGTCGGTGATGAACTTCAGCGTGTGCAGTTCGAAGCAGGGCGGCGCGGCAGCTTTGGGTTGAAGCGCCAGTCGAAGTCGGCCAGCGTCAGTCTCTCGTCAAGGCGGGACTGCTTGAAGCGCCTCTCGCTCAGGCGCGAGTGGCGGCGGTCGACCTCGTCCTGCAGCAAGGCCGCCAGCGTCTCCAGCAACGGCTGCTGCGAAGACTGTGCCTGCATCACGCGGGTGTTAAGGGTTGCGGCGATGCCGGCCAGGCGCAGCTCGCGCAGCGTCTGTTCGATCTCATTGAGGGTCATGCGAGGTTCCTTCAGAGGGCAGGGACATGGATGGCTGTGCCGCGGCACAGCGGGAGAACAACTGGGCGTAGACGTCGGCCGGGCGGATCAGCGCGAGCGCGAGCTGGGGCGACTGCTCGGCGTGGTCGATGGCCTCCAGGGCCTCGGCGACGAGCTTCTCCGTGATCCGCTTGACGTGGCTATAGCTGTGGATGCCGTCGGTCAGGGCCTGAGCGCAGGCGCGATCGATCAGACGGCGTGGGTAGCGGTCGGCCAGACTGACGATGCCCCAGAGTTTGCGTTGGCCGACACGGCCTTCGACCAGGAACAGCAGCTCACACAGACGCGCGGCATCGTGGCCGATGGCCTTGGCCTGCGTGAGGACGCGCTGCGTCTGGCGCGAGGGGTTGAACACCCGTTCCCCCATGGGCAGCACGATGGTGCCGGGCCGGTCGACGCGGGTGTGGCTGCGCAGCACCGTGTGTCTGCAGGTCGCGGATCTCGATGCGCTGATCGAAGATGCGCACCAGCACCGGCTGCCGATCGATGCCGGCCGCGCGGCATAGCTGCTGCGATCGACGAGCACGCAGCTGTCGTCGCAGACCGTACGCTTGACCTCGGTGAAGTACTGCATGCCCTGGCTGGGCAGCGGCTGCAGCACAGGCCGCTCCTCCTCGAACATGGCCTGCACTTGGCGCCGCGTGCTGCCATGGATGCGCGGGGCGGCCCACTTGGACTCCCAGCGCTCCAGGAACTCGTTCTGTTCCTCGATCGACTCGAAGCGCCGCCCCTTCAAGGCGGTGTCCTGCGTGTGGCCGATCGCGTTCTCGACAGACCCCTTGCGGTTGGGGTCTCGGACCCGGGCCGGGTCGGCGACCACGCCGTAGTGCGCCAGCGTGGCCGCGTAGACGGTGTTCGGCGTCGGCTCGTACAGGTCCGGCTTGGTGACGCCTTCCTTGAGGTTGTCCAGCACGACGTAGCGGCAACTGCCGCCGAAGTAGCGCCAGGGCCTGCTCGTGCAGTTCGGCCCACACCTGCTGGCTGGACTTCCAGACCACGCGCCGGAAGCTGCGCCGCGAGTAGCGCAGCGTCGCCACGAACAACCTCGGCTTGCGATAGCGGTCGGTGCCCGTCACCCGGGTCGGCGCACCCTCGCCGTAGTCGACTTGCATCTCCTCGCCCGGCAGGAACTCCAGGCGGTCGAACTGCTCCGGCTCCTGCTGGCGCAGCTTGCGCGCGAACCGCATCACCGAGCTGTAGCCCGCGGCGAAGCCATGCTGGTCGACCGGTCCTGGTAGATGGACATGGCGTTGCGCCGCAGGCGCATCTGGGCCTCGATGAAGCCGCGGTGCGGCTCGCACGCCGAGATCGTGGCCGGCGACCGTGCCGGCATCGGTGCCGGTGGACAGGGTGGAGGAAGTTGCTCCGGCAAGCCGGTGGACACCCCGGGGAATTTACTTGCGAGGCGGCAAAGCGCTTCTGATAGCTGCGGATCGTCTTGCGGTCGATGCCCGTGACGCGTTCGATCTCGCGCTGGCTGGCCCCAGCGCTCAACAAGGTCCAAATGGTCGTCTGCAGATGCGGCTTCAAGACGTTCAACTCCGTCACCCCTTCATGGCTGAAGGGGCAAAAGTAACGTCCTGCCCGGAGCGTTCGACGGTCGCGCCGCGGTGGCCTACGCCATCACAGCCCGGCCGCCGAGGTGGGGGAATTCACGCGTCGATCTGTGGGGAGTTCGGGTGTCGTTCGGGGGTACCGAGACTGAGGGTCAAGGTCACTGACGATCATGTTCCATGCCGCGCCGACTGGCGGCAGATCGAAGCCCGGCGGAATCTCCTTGCTGCCGCGCGCCTGCAGACGCTGCCAGGCCTGCCATTGCTCGTGGCCGGGGTCGCCGGCACTCCAGCAAACTCGAGGTCGCGAAGCCCTGCCAGATGAGCATGAACGCGCCGGTTGTCTTCGGCCAGCGCTCGACGTACCTGGGATGCGAACGTGCCGGTGCCAGCCTCGCCGATGTCGTCCAGTAAGGCGCGGGCCTCGAGCACGCGCTCGCGCCAGGGCTTGGACTCGTCCTGGAGCACCGATTTCGCTTTGAGGGCCTGTTTCAGCACCGCGCCGCTGTTGCGCAAGCGCCCCTTCTCTACACGCTCGGCCGCGCGCCGGAACAGGGCCTGGCTCCGCCGCGCGGCTTGCAGCAGCGCCATGTCGGTCAGCTCCATCAACGTCACGCGGAGGAAGCAGGTGATCTCGCCGGTTTGGCGCTGCCGCTCGATGCGCGCATTCATCGATGGGCGCCGCATCTGGACGTGAGCGGCGTAGGCCTGCTGCTTGCTGAGCGCCAGTCCGTCCAACGGCCGTGCATGCACGCCCAGTTCCTTCAACGCCCGGATCTTCTCCAGCGTCTCGGCCATCGTGCTCGGCGAGTGGCGCTTGGGTGGTGTCTTCAGCCCTTCATGCCGGGTGCCGGCGAGCCCGCCTTGTGGCGCATAGCACCAGTCGATGGCCTTGAGCAGAGCAGCCTTGCCAAGGCTGGCCTCGATCATGGCTGCCATGGCCGCCTCGGTGGCGTCGAAGGCCTCGCGCGCCGGTCTGCCAAGCGGCGCGGTCCGGGGATGACGATGCGTCGTTCGAAAAGCCACATGCGGGCGGTTTCCACGAGGTCGTCGGTATGGGCGGACTCAAGTGCAGAGATGGCCAGGACCTTCTGAAGTTGATCGACACCGGCCGCGTCCAGGTCCTGCAGCCCGAGGTAAGTGCGAGCCCATGCCTGGTGTTCGTACAGCGTCTGGCGACGGGCATACAGGGTGCGCAGGCTGGCGATGCTCACAGCCGAGGTCTGAAACGCCTCGCAGACGGTACGCAGCAGCGTCTTGGGCACGGATGCAAACCGGTCCATCGGGCGGCCGCTGGCTCGCAGGAACAGCATCTGAATGGCGGCCGCGACCCGGCGATCGTGGCGGAACCGCTCGGCCACTGCGGCGATGTCGTCCGCGCTCAGGCAAAACGATTGCTGGACGTCGAATTCCGACAGCCTCGTTGGCAGGTTCTTGGCGCCGATGAAGCGCTTGGCGAAGGACACGGTGACACCCTTCGGGCAGTCGAAACCACCAATCTACCTGGGTCAGGCTCGGCCTGAATCCCTACCTGCGCAGGCCCTGTCCCGGACAATCGATGGCACGGTCAGCGGCCACCGTGTCAATTTGCTGGAAAGATACGATTACCCCCACCACAGCTGCGGAAACGCCCCGCCCCGCCAAGTGCGAAGCCCCGCAAGGCCCAACAGCTTGCCGAGAGCCAGAGGGCCCCTGCCCGGCTGGAGTTCGATCCGGTCGAGCGCATCATTGGTGGCCTTGGCCACTTTCACCATCGAACGGGTGCCTCCCACCTTGCGGCAGGACCGGGCCTCGTCTTGCGTGTCGCGCAGCGCCTGCAGTCGTAAAACCGCCAGCTTCAATCGAGCTCGCCGCGCGCTTAGTCGCGTCGCCAACTGAGCTGCCTGACCCTGGCGCAGCGCCGCGGAAGATGATGCGCGAGAAGTGCGCCGACCCCCGTTGGCGTAGCCAGTCGTCCTGGACTGCGAGCTGGTAGCGCCTCAGCCGCTCGACTACCGGTGCGTTCGGCACGGTGCTCCAGGCCAGCGCGATGTTCGTCAGCAGAGCCTGCTAGCGAAAGAACGCCTTTATCTCGTCGAGCCGCCTCCAGCGCTCCCGTGACCGCAGGGAGATGCGCCTGACCGTGACCGCCTCAGGCGATTGAAGCCTCGAGGCACGTACAGCATTCTTTCAGCGAAGTCCTGCAACAGTGACAGAGATCGAATCCCAGCAGCTCGGCGACGGCCATTGGGGGTTGTTGTGGCTATCGATGTCGACCTCGACCAGGGAGGTCCGGAGCCGATCTGCCGTACCGGTGTGGGCCTCGATGCCTTAGGTGGCGACTCCCGCCGGGCGCACGTTGAGCACGATGGGCCGGTCATCGACGATGCCCCAGCGCTCGCGTACCCGGGTGTAAAGGCCAGCGGCATAGGTGCGCGAGCTCGACGCGCGCATTCCCATATGTATCGGGACGCGTCATAGCCACCGTGAACTACGCCGGCCCAAGCCCAGCGATGATGGATGGGACGAACGTGGAACTCGCATCGGGAGCCAGCAAGCCACGGTACAACGCGAAGGGTTCGCTGGTGGGCTGAGATCGGTGACCCAGGATTGCCTCCCTGTACCCGGTTACAGAGCCCACCTTGAGCCGCATATCCGGGAACTGCACGCTGCCGATGAGCTGGTAGATGGTCTCGCGGAAGCGGACCGACTCGGATTGACGCGCCAATGCCGTGAATGCCGGCAGGTGGAGCATGCCGGCGGCACCGATATCGTGATTGCCGCGTCGCAGCGTCTCGAACACCATAGACGCCGAGCTCGCGTTTGGTCAGCTGGCGCGCCAGGAACTCGGCCGCCGCCATGGGCATCCAGAGCAGTTCGACCTGTTCGTCCCGCTACGCGGGCCATTGCGCCGTCGGGATGAGCCTCTGGCCCCCTCCCGGGGCTCTACGAATGGACCAACCAGACGCTGCCGCGGCGCATGTTCTTGCGCAGGAACCTCTTCGTGCAGACCTCGTAGGCGCGGCACCGAGAGCGCGGGTCGCAGTCGTAATACTTTAACGCAGCCAAGTCGGCGCACATACGCTGGGGGTCTTCGGCCAGGGGGCTTGCGCACCTCCGAGACGAAGCATCCGCCTGCGTGGGGGCATAGGCGTACGCGCTCGCGACCTTGAGTGACCATGGGGCGTGGCACCATGCAGACTTGCCGTAACAGCAGGATCTCAAGGCTGCTTTCTGGGTTGGACTGCGCGTTCACGTGATGACGACCTACTACTGCGACCACATCGATGGCCGCGAGCGACCCAGGGCGCTACCGTGTCGTCGACGACGGCGTGCGGCCCTCGGCCTGGGAGTGGTTCACGACGGTTGGCGGGCAGAATGCAGACTCTCCGCTCAGTTGTCGGCAAGACGGTCTATCACTACTTCACACGACGCAAGGATCTCATGCGGTTCGACCGTCGGCAGATGCTACTTGCCCACCGCCCGCGGACGCGTTTCACTTGACCTAGAGTTGTGCTCTGAAGCGTGAGAGGGTCGCCCATAGCGGATCGCCACCAGCCTGCTGTACATAGGACTTGGTCATCTTGGAAGGAGCGACCACTTGTCATTTGGCGCAGCCAGCTGCACATCGCACTTCCACCCTCTGAATTAGCTCTGCAAGAACGCCAGCGGCGGCGGCCACGAAGAGGCATCGCGCTCATCGAGTGGCTCACCGTCTCAGAATCGCAGAATAGCCACGGCACGTGGCACCTAGACTAACGCCTCGATACACAGTGCGGATGGCGGCAAAGACCGACCACAGTATGCCGATCACCGGCCGCGGCCAGCATGAGGCTTGGCAGAGAAGCTGTATCACGAACGGCGAGCAAAACTCTGTCAACCTGAGCTGATCGTCGGCATTCGCGGGGCCCGAAGGGCGCTGTTAGATCGCAGTCAACCCAGCGACCTCGGCTGTTAGCGGTTTGCACGATCCTAGCAAGCATTCCCTTCGCCCCTGGGGGCTAGTTTTTCGAACGTGCAGATATATTCTGACTCGCACGCACGGACCTAGCAATCGCTAGGAGAGCCGACTTGTACTGACGCGCTGACAACCAAGCCGATGCTGCCGATCTCTCCAAGAACCGAGCCTTGCGCGGACAGGTTCCGGAATGTGCTATCAATACACACAATCGCCGATGTCGCTCAACCGCATCCTTCCACATTTTATATTCAATCGGAGCGACCGAAGCAAGCTCGCCCAACGAACAATTCAAACTCACAAAACAGAAACCCAAGATCTGGAAGCAGTCAAAGGGGAGCGATATATGCTGACGGCCCCGCCCTATTGTCGTATCTCATCGAGCTTCTCTCCACTGCAGCATCTGTCCAAAACCGTAGCAACTGCAGATTCAGTAGCGGTTCGCACGAATCGCCGACGCACCCACAAGAATTGCAATGGGCGCAAGGTTGCGCCCATTGCATCGGGGCAATGACCGTCAGTCGATTTTAGCTCATCAGTAATTGACGGTAATGCGCATTTTACCGGAGAACTTCCCTTCCCCGTTAGCCGGCGCACCAATAGCAGCGTTGGGGGAACCGTTATAAAAAGCCGGACGCCACACAAAAGTTGCCGTCGACTTGCCAGAAATCAGCGCGCCGGTCGTGATCTGAGCGTACGGTGCGACTCCGCCCCCGACTTCACGAAGTTGTGATACTTCGTGGTGTCGCCATTAACAGCGACCAAGTGTGCCGCGACGCCTGAACCGCTTTGAAAGAATGCATTTCCTGCGCTATCTTTCAAAACCAACACGCTGCCGCCTGTAGTGGTGGTTTCGCCCGGCGCGGGTGCAACCTGAACGTTGGTGAGCGGAACGGAAGCAACCCCACTACATTCAACCGTTACGGTTTGCTCACTGTTGGGGACATAGAACATCTGCGGCGCAGGCGAATATTGGCCGCCGGACGCCTGAAAGAATTGCTGGAGGGTTACAGCCGGACCTGCAACGTCGATTTGCACGCTGGGGCTTGAATTGGCAACGCTGCATGTAGCCGGCGCCACCACATTGACGTTGATGGGCACATCCGCAGAAGCCTCTGCTGCGTTAGCGCTCGAGATAAACGCCGCAGCCGAAGCAGCGATACTACCCATGAGACAAAACTTGAACATCGATTTCATATAATCTCCGATATAAGTGGCGCCGACAAGAACGCGGCGGTATCAGTGTCGCCATCTTGCCGCGGTCCATAGTGGCGAGTGTTTTTCGGAGAACACTTGCAGGACGGTATTGTCACCGGGTGGTTAAGCGCCGGCGCAGACTGTAGCCGGATTTTGACACTCCTGTGTAAACTTGTGCAGTCGGCTTGATGACTTCAGCGTGTGTTCTAAGCTGCATGCCGCGATTCGTCCTAAAGGCGGCCTTCCGCGAATGGCTCCGAGCCCGCTGGCAGAACGGCACTCGTCTCACAAGATGGTTGAGCTGAACAATTCCAACCGTCGCGAGGCAGTCGATCAGAGATTGGGCTCGCGCCGTGGAGCTGGGTGGCTGTCGATGACTTCCCGGGGGGCGGTCGATCAGCGGGCGGACACAACGATCACTGCCGCAGAACCTGATGCGTCGTGTCGACGAAGTATGCAAATGGAGGAACCTGCTCAGGCATACATGCCCAAGCGTAGGAGTCGCGGTCATGGCGCGCTTCATCGACCAGGTCGAAACCTCCTGAAAGAGAGTCTGGAGTGGCAGCGAAGCTCCGCCGTGCCTGCTGTGACGTTCCGCTAGGTTGTTCATCCGTCCGTGATTTGGGAGGCTGGGGTTGTCGAGAACTCCCGCAACCCGGACAGGAGAACGGATGAACAGCCACAAGCCTGCGTGATTGACGGCCAAAGGTCGAGCCCTGCTCGTGTGCAGAGTGCTGAACGAAGGTTGGACGATGTCCGCCGCGAGTCAGGCGGCAGGTGCTAGCAAGCGCACCGGCTTCGAGTGATTGAACCGTACCGGGAATCGAGGAGGCCTGTTATTTGAGTCAGACCGCTGTGGTCTGACGGTTCTTGGGTTCAGGCTTTCTCTCTCCCGGCCCCCCGCAGGGGCCGCCGGAGCTCCCCCGGTTGGACCATGTATTCATGGTTCAACCCTCCTGCGGCGCTGCCGTCGAAGCAGGCTCGCTTGCGCTCAACGCCTGCTTCTGACGCCAGTAGTTTGCCTCGGCTTCGGCCGGCGGGATGTAGCCGATGGGTTCGAGCAAGCGATGGTGGTTGAACCAAGAGACCCACTCCAGCGTCGCCAGTTCAACCGCCTCGCGCGTCTTCCACGGCCCGCGCCGGTGGATGATCTCGGCCTTGTACAGCCCGTTGATGGTCTCGGCCAGCGCGTTGTCGTAGCTGTCGCCGGTGCTGCCCACCGAGGGCTCGATGCCGGCCTCGTCAAGGCGTTCGCTGTAGCGGATGGACACGTACTGCGAGCCGCGGTCGCTGTGGTGCACCAGTCGCCTTCGCGCTCAGCCCGCCGCGCATACAGCGCCTGCTCCAGCGCGTCGAGCACGAAGTCGGTCTGCATGGAACTGCTGACCCGCCAGCCGACGATGCGCCGCGCGAAGACGTCGACCACGAAGGCGACGTACACGAAGCCCTGCCAGGTCGAGACGTAGGTGAAGTCCGCCACCCACAGCTGGTTCGGCCGGCGCGCCTTGAACTGCCGGTTGACGCGGTCCAGCGGGCAGGCCGCCTTGGCATCGGGCACCGTCGTGCGCACGCCTTTGCCGCGCCCGGCTCCTTGCAGGCCGAGCCTGCGCATCAGTCGCTCCACGGTGCAGCGAGCCACCGTCACGCCTTCGCGCAGCAACTGTCGCCACACCTTGTCGGCGCCGTAGACGCGCAGGTTCGCTTCGTACACGCGTTGCACCTGGGGCATCAAGGCCGCGTCGCGCTGCGCCCGCGCAGGCAGCAACGCCGGATCGCGCTGGCGCGCCGCATGACGCCTGTACGCCGACGGGGCGATCTGCAGCGCGCGGCAGATCGACTCGACCCCAGGCGAGCACGATGCTCGTCGATGAAGGCGTTCACTTCTTGTGGTGGCGGTCGAGCTCCGCCTGGGCGAAATACGCGCTCGCCAGCTTCAGGATCTCGTTGGTCTTGCGCAGCTCACGGACCTCGCGTTCGAGTTCCTTGATGCGCTGCTGCTCGGCCGTCGTGGCACCGGGCCGCACGCCGCTGTCGCGCTCGCCTTGGCGCACCCACTTGCGCAGCGTCTCGGCCGTACAGCCGATCTTGGCCGAGATCGACTCGATCGCCGCCCACTGCGACGGGTACTGGTCCTTGGCGTCGAACACCATGCGCACAGCGCGCTCGATCACCTCGGGGGAAAACTTCGGGGACTTCCGCATCTTGGCTCCATTCTCAATCGAAGGAGCCTCCTCAAAACCCGGGGCGGTTCAAGTCGACGGTCAACCTCGCGCTGGAGTCCAGGAGTACCGCTGCTTGGCTCACTCGAGCAGGAAAGTGTCACCGGCATCACGTCTGCGCGCCTGGAACGTGGTGAGGCGCTGTTTCGACACGGCCGGCGATGTGATCGGCGAGAGCTGCCCGGCCGTGGTCGACAAGCTGCGTCGCCCCAGTCCTATTGGATGCGACACAAACGCGAGTCATTCGCTGGCGCGCGGCGCCGAGCTCACGAGCGTTCGTGACAACCTGCGCCACACGTTTTGTCTACGACGTCGATCTACCTACGCGGCGACGAGGTCAAACGTGCCCGGCAGATGAGAGAGGCATTTTCCGAGACGTGTACCAGCCGTTGAGTGCCTGGTTACGCTGGACTCGGCAACAGGGCAGCGGTCTATAGACGCCCCCGGCTTAAAGTACAGGAAACACCGCTTCTTGAGGGTGTCCCTATAATTGGACAAAAACTTCACTGTGGGTATTTCAGTTAACCATACGACAGTACGGCATCCGACAATCTTGATCCGATAAATGGTCTTGCAGAGTGCGACCCGATCCGGGGCGGTCGCGCCGCGGCTGGTGTAGCCTCATACAATGTGCCCAGGGGTTTTCAAGGGCTCTCTCGGCCGTTTCGGATGCCGTATCGCCGTAAATCGGTTTTGACAACTTGAGGCCACAAGTAAAACTGTGCCGGATATAAAAAGTGCAAAGCTGAACGCGATCAGCGCAACTCCGATCTAACGTCGACGTATAAAGGGCTTAGCCTTGCTGCCTTGCTTCACGGCGTTTCTCGTGTTGGGAACAGTTGAAGGGAAGGTTCTCCATTGCCCACGTCGGTTGATCCGTGATAGGACTTGGCGTTATCGCGATGGGCAGAGTATTCGTCTCGAAACAGCTGCGACGCAGCAATCTCTTGCGCCGACATCGACATTCGAAGTGCGGCTCCAACTGCATCTGCAGTCGTTATAAACACCTCCATAGCAAGGTATTCCGGCAGAGCATAGGCTTGAACCGGAGCGGCCGTGCATGCGGCCAGATTTAGGCCTTGTGATAGGGTGCAGGCCAAATAGTTCTTGGGCGGGCTCTTGGCGATCTCAGTGACTATTTTGGCTGCCGAGTCGATAGCTCCTTTGGATGTCTTAAGTATGACTTGAGCTCGAGATGTTGTTATCAACGTGTCAGCCAACAATAAGTCGACGCTGTCTTTCGGGTTGGTCTTCGCCTCCGCTCCTTCTAGCGCTGATGCGGACCAGCGCTGAGCAACGCTAAGAAGGTCGGCAGAATCGGCAAGGGTGTCGCAGCCAACTGTTGTGCCAAGAAGCTGCGGAGTTGCCGCAATAACTGCATCACCGTAAGTGTTTGACGTCTTCTTCAACGGACTTTCCAGCTCCGGTCTATCAGAGCCGTTGATAGGGGAGAAGCCACTGGCTGATGGCGCCGCAATTCCGTAAGCTATGGGAACAATAGTTCGTCCGGAACTGTCTTCGTCAACGTAGTGAGCGAACTCTTCACTCTCGTTGGGTTTGCTCTTCGAATCGTTTGAGACAAAGAGGCCACCACTCACCCTTTTGTTCGAAATCTGAATCAATTTCTCGCAAGTCTGTATCTTCTTTGCATCGGAAGAGCCGTTTAGAGCAAGATCAACCTCTGGAGTCGTGGCTTTTCGGTATACAAGGTACTTCAAGCCCCTTAGCTCGGGGGCTGCGCTGGGGGCAGTAGCGCCTCGACTCGCTTGATGGGGAACCAACCTTTCTGTCCCCCTGCAGACCCGGCGGTTAGGCAGTCTTCGTCGCCTCCCACAACTGAAGCAGGACAGGGTAGCCGGCCATTGATTGCGATGAATGCCTCGACTGCTGCGCTTGCGAGATGCAGCTTTTCGCCTTGCAGTGAATGCACGAACTTAGCATCGCGTCCCTGGAGCAGCGCGCCGACGCCGGCTGCACTCATTGCGAGCGCCCCCAGTAGCGCAGCCACCAAAATCAGCGATAGGCCGCGCTGCTTGTTGCCACCAAATGAATAAGACATTCTATATTCCAGAGCAAGTTATCTCAATTGAAGTTGGCAACAAAGCCCGGGGTCTATCTGGCCGCAAGAGAGCGCCGCACTAGATCATGAACGAGCGCAAGAGGGATCGAAATCAACACTGAGACAGCGCGCTCGCTTCTGACGCTGATGCTGGTGGATGAGATCTGAGAGGCCAATTACTAGTAAGTGCGATCGGAACTAGCAGTCGTGGAAAGCCATCTGCGTGTTCTATAGAAAGCCTGATGGTGTTCCTTCTGAGGCGCTCTCGCCTATAGATGCGATCCGCTTCCGATAACGCGCATCACTCGAGGCGCGCCCCAGATTAACAAGGCTTCGGGTAGGATTTGTGCTGGATCAAGGCGGTCGAGCCAGATATTCGCGAAACGACAAACTCAGGGGCCTCGACCAAAAAGTTACAGCAGATCGGGACCGCGCGAGCTCCGTCCAGACGTGATTCTAAAAACCAGCTCTGTGACGCTAGCAAGCGCTGGGGACCAGTTAGATAAATCGCATTAATCTTCTTGCAGATATCAACAATTTTCAACAAGCTATCATAGGAAGAATCCGGCTTCCGAGACAGACACAAATGCAACCAATGGGTGAAAAAGCGCCTGTCCTGCATCGGTCTCACTGGTGCGCCATCGCTTAGATGTTCTGCGGCTTCGGCAATGGCCGTGTCTAGGGAAGGGGAATCATTACCAAACAACGTTAAAATTTTGTGACCCTGCGCCAGCACCAGGACCATTCAGTTACGGAGCGCCCGGCATGATTGAAAGCCTGCAAGGGCCGAGGGTATGTCGTGAAGAGAAACGAGTTCATCGAGCTCGAGATCGCGTTTGCGCTGAAGCAGAACGAACTGGGCACCGCCGTCGAGGAGGTGTGCCGCAAAATGGACATCAGCGAGGTGATGTTCTGTGTGTGGAAGAGGACGTACAGCGGCTCGGGCCGTCCGAACTGCGACGGTTGCGCCCGTTCGAAGAGAAGGCAGCCGGCTCAAGCAAATCGTCGCGGATCTGCGCCTAGACAAGGCGATGCTGCAGGCTGTCGTCGCACAAGAGTCTGAGGTCTTCGCATCGACGCGAGTTAGTGCCCGAGTTGATGCAACGATTCGGCTGCAGCGAGCGCACTTCGCTGCGCATTGAGGAAATCACCAACACGCGCGTTCACTACGGCTATCGCCGGGTGCATGCGCTGTTGCGACGCGAAGGATCAAGATAACTTCAAGCGCGTGTACGGGTTGTACCGCGCGGAAGGACTGTCGTTGCGCCTGCAGAGACCTAGTTGTGAACCGTCAACAGGTTATGTCCTGAGGAGTTGAGCCTGGACATGGGGAAGGCGCCGCCGATGCCTGCGTGGGGGCGGTGCCAGTTGTGGTGGTGCTGCCAGCTGGCCAGGGCGCGAGTTCGTTGGCTGGAGTTCTGGTAGGTCCAGCCGTGCCGGATAAGGAGGTCAATGGCCCTATCCAGCTGCGCTGCCCGTAGGAATTCGTAGCAGGTAGTTCTGGCGTCCGATCAACCCGAGACGGAGATCGGACCGATGAAGAAGCGATACACCGAGGAACAGATCATTGGCTTCCTGCGTGAGGCTGACGCCGGGCTGCCGGTCAAGGAGCTGTGCAGGAAGCATGGCTTCAGCGAACCGAGCTACTACGCCTGGAAGGCCAAGTTCGGCGGCATGAACGTGTCGGACGCGCAGCGCCTGAAGGCGCTGGAGACCGAGAACACGAAGCTGAAGAAGCTGCTGGCCAACTCGATGCTCGAGATCGACGCGATGCGCGAGGTGCTCAAGGGAGAGTAGTGGGCGCGGCGGCGCGTCGCAAAGTCGTGCGGCAGTTGCAGGAACGGGGCTTGAGCGAACGTCAGGCCTTGCGGCTGGTGGGCATGAGCGCCAGCACGCTGCACTACCAGCCCCGCGACGACGGCAACGGCCGGCGGGTGAAGACGCTGACCGTCGTGGACGATTGCAGCAAGGAAGCCCTGCAGAT
>VOPW01000003.1 GCA_007994965.1 Piscinibacter aquaticus
CGCTGGCGCCCTGGGCCGGGCAACTGCTGCACCACTGGCTCGGTGCGCGCTCAGCAGGGCATTCCCGGCGCGGTGCTGTTCCCGTCGACCCGCTCGAGCGGCAAACCCTGGGGCAAGGTGGCGCAGTACAACGCCACGCGCGAGGTGCTGGCCGCTGCCGGCATCGACGACGCCGCGGGCGGCAGTTTCCGGCTGCGCCACACCTTCGCGCTGCGCCAGCTGCGCCGAGGCACCTCGCCCGACGACGTGGCGCGCTGGCTGGGCGTCACCGATCCGGCCGTGCTGGCGCGCTACCGGCGCGTGGTGCACGCACCGGTGGAACTGGTCTAGGGCAGTTTCGGCGCGGCCAGCCGTTCGTGCATCTCGGCGGCCGTGTTGCGCAAAGGCGCGGCTGGCTCTCGCCATGCCCGGCCAGCGCTGCCCAGTAGTCGCGTGCGATCGGCACGGCCGCGCTCGACAGGCTGGCCCGGTCGGGTGCGAAGGCCAGTAGTCGGGGTTGCGCCCAGGCTGGCGTTGGGGCGCCAGCGCATCGACAGCATGTCGTAGGCCGGCGCGAGCGTGAAAGCGCCCGCGCGGCAGATCGTCGAGCACCACGAAGAGCGCGGGTTGCCCGAGTGCATGTCGGTGTTGCCGATCAGGCGGCCGAAGGCGAGCAGCGTGGCGATGGTCGGTGGTCGGCCTCGGAGAGCCGGCCCTGCCGCGCCAGCACGGCGGAGCTGGCGGCCCAATGCGTGTAGTGATCGGGCACGAGGCCTTGTGCACTTCGCCGATGGCCACCGCGTGGCAGCGGCCGTGCGCGCCGAAGCGGTCGAAGCGTTCGCTGATCAGGTAGGTGCGCGATTCCGTGGTCTCGATGCGCGTGCGGGCCGCGGCGAGGCCGTGGCGCGCCAGCACTGGCTGGCGAGTGCTCGGCCAGCAACAAGTCGCGCCAGCGCTGGCCGAAAGGGCGTGTCGTGCGGCGGCGTGAACTTGACGATGACGTGCTGCAGTTCGCCGGGCGTGCTGCGCTCGCCCTGCAGCACGGCAAGAAACTTCGGTTGCTCGCCGCCGGCCGACGACCCGGCCGGCAGGGTGCGCGCCACGTCCTGCGCCACCGCATCGAGCGCCGCTCGCAGCGCCTTGCCGGAACGCGGCATCGGTTCGTGCTGCGGCCGCGTGGCCGAGGCTCGGCCGAGCGTGATCGCGCCCGACGCGTCGTGCAGGAACAGCGCCGAGTACAGCGTCGACTCCAGGCTCCAGCGCTCGGGGTCGCCTTCGAGCCCGGCGCCGGGCGGGTGCTGTGCATGCAGCCGGCCGAGAAAGCCCTGAGCCCTCAGCGGCGACAGCGCCCACGGCAGCTCGCGGCTCGGGCCGGCGGCGAAGTAGGCGCTGTCGGCGATGCAGACCTGCTCACCGGCGATGAAGCTCAGCGTGCCGATCTCGCTGACTCGCCCGTCGACATCGGTCCACCAGATCGGCTGCTGCGCCCCCAGCCCGCGGATCGGCCGCGGCAGCTCATAGCGCGTGGCGCGCGCGCGGCCGAGCGTGAGCACTGGCCGGCCAGGTCGGCCAGCAACCGCGACACCGTGGCGACGGCTTTTTCCGGTAGCCTCCTGGAGCTGCCGGGATGAAGCGATTCCCCGATGTGAGAGAACCCCCAGGATCGCCTCGTGATCTCGACAGAACATGGCCGCCTTTTTGCATAGATAGTGAATAGATAGTAGGAACGAGTCGCGAGGCTGTCAAACGGTGGCGGGCAGCATCCGCGGGCGCCGCGCCGCCGGGCGCGCCGATATTCCTTATGTCAACTCATGTCGAGACCCGACGCCACCACCGCTGCGGCTCCATGCTCAGTACTGCCGATCGGGCACGCGCACCACCAGCCCCTGCATCGCGGCCGTCAGCCGGATCTGGCACGACAACCGGCTGGTCGGCTGCCGCTCGGCGGCGGTGCATTCGAGCAGCGCGAGCTCGTCGGCGCCCGGCGCAGGCAGCTTCCCGGCCCAGGCTTCGTCGACATACACATGGCAGGTGGCGCAGCGCGCCGCGCCGCCGCATTCGGCGACGATGCCGGGCACGCCGGCCCCGGTGGCCGCGGCCATGACGCTGACGCCCTCGGGTGCCTCGAAGCCTTGCTCGTTGCCGTCGGCGAGGATGAAGGTGATGTCGGGCATGGTGTGCGGTAGAAAGCGCCCGCCATCGTAGCCGCGCTCAGCGCGGCGGATCGGCAGCCTGCGTCGTGGCCGCGGGCCGGAAGTTCGCCGCGCCGATCAGCGCCAGCTCCCGTACATCGGCCGCGTCAGCAGCCGCGCGATGCCGCTGGACAGCAGCGCGGTGGCCATCAGGCTCAGCACCATCGCATGGCCCGACACCATCTCCATCACGATGATGAAGGCGGTGATGGGCCCTTGCGTCGTCGCCGCGAGAAAGCCGACCATGCCCAGCGCGATGAGCGGGATCGCCTCCTGGGCCGAGACACCGGTGAGCGTGGCGACGTCGTGCCCGATGCCCGCGCCGATGGCCAGTGACGGCGCGAACACACCGGCCGGCACGCCCGACCACGCCGAGAGCCGGGTGGCGCAGAACTTCAGCAGCGTGTACAGCGGCGAGAGTTCGCCCTGCGCTTCGAGCAGGGAGCGTGTCGGCAGGTAGCCGGCGCCGGCGGTGGCGCCGCCTGTGACGACGCCGATCACCGCTACCGCGAATGCACAGCCGGCCGCAAAGCGCAGCGGCGCACGCCGCCGCCACTGGCTGAAGCGATCGGGCAGGCCTCGCGCCGAGGCGACCAGCAGGCGCGAGAACAGCCCGCCCGCCAGCCCCCGCGGCCACGGCCACCAGAAGGCCCGGCCCGGCGATCGCCCAGTCGAGGCTTTGCACGCGAAGTTCACCGAAATAGCTGAGGTTGCCGAAGAAGGACACGGCCACCAGGCCCGCCAGCACGATGCTGACGATCACCAGCGAGCTGTGCGAGGCGCTGCGCCGGCGCGAGAGCTGCTCGAGCGCGAAGATCACGCCGCCCAGCGGCGTGTTGAACGCCGCTGCGATGCCGGCGGCCGCGCCGGCCACCATCAGGTCGTGCGCATCGATGCCGGCGGCGGGCGAGCCAGCGCCGCGCATGCTGCATCACGCCGGCACCCACCTGCACCGTCGGCCCCTCGCGCCCGATCGACAGGCCGGCCAGCAAACCCGCCGACACGAGGCCGATCTTGTGCAAGGCCAGCCGCAGCGAGACCGGGCGGCCGCGCTGCGCCTCGGGCGTGTCGTCGTCGAGCGCCAGCACCACCTGCGGAACGCCCGAGCCTTGTGCACCCGGCGCGAAGCGCAGCGTCCACCACAGCACCGCCACGGTGAGCAGCGGCGTCCACAGCAGCGGCAGCCAGCGCCCGAACTCACCGGCTCCGCGCAGCGCCTCGAAGCCCGCACTGGCTGCTTCGGCCAGCATCGTGAAGCCGACGACGACCAGTCCGGTGACCGCCGCATAGACGAGCACCACGGCCCGGTCGATCCACGGGCCGCTGGAGGAGACCTCGCTGCGCAGGTTGCGCCAGAAGTCGGGCTCGTGGTCGTGCATGGGCAAGGCCTAGGCGGGCCGCAGCGCGCAAGGGCTGATCAGATCCAGCGCCGCACCCCCCGCCTTGTAGGCGAGGTACTCCTGCCCGAAACGCTGCTCGAGCGCACGCTCCTCGGGCTTGATCTGCAACTCGGTGAGGTAGAGGCAGAAGACCGCCACGAGGAGATAACCGATCAGGTGCGCCGCCCATGCCGCCACACCTAGCAAGACCAGCGCCATGCCGAGGTACATCGGGTTGCGCGTGAAGCGGAAGAGGCCGCGCGCGACGAAGCGGCTGGCCTTGGCCGGCGTGCGCGGATCGAGCGTCGTGCGCTGCAGCCGGAACTGCAGCGCGGCACCGAACAGCACGGCCAGGCCGAGCACGACGAAGGCCAGGGCCATCGTCCGTTGAAGCGCCCACGATACCGTCAGGCCCGGCAGCAGCACGCTCGTCGAGGCGATGAGCGCGGCGAAGACAGCGGTGAGCAGCAAGGGCGGGATCTTGAGTTCGAGCGAGCGCATGGTGTTCAGCCGGGCGAGCCCACGCTGCCGGACTCCAGCACGACACCCGCGCTGTCGACCATGCGCGGTGCTGCCCTCGGTGTGCAGCGTCCGCCCGGCATCGGGATAGTGGCAGACGTCATGCGTCAGCCGCGTGCCGACGATCAGGTAGCTGCACGGCTGCGCCGACTCGTTGGACACGGTGTGCGCATTGGGCACGCCGGCCGGCCAACAGGCCGCGTCGCCCGGCTGGAGTTGGTGCTTGCCGTCGTTCTCGGTGATGGTCACCTGCCCGCTCAGCACATAGAGGAACTCGTCTTCCGCTCGTGCCAGTGCCGCACCGACGACCTCGCGCCCGGCTGCAGGGTCTGCACGGAAGCACCGAACTGGTTGATGCCGCCGGCATCCGACAGCTTGGCGGTGGACATGCTGCCGAACTCGGCATCGCTGCGCTCGGCGGTGGCGGCTGGCCGCGTCGGATGATCATTCCATGGTCTCCACGAGATGGCGGCGATTCTCGGCCGGCGCGAAGGGCTCGGGCCAATATTCCACGAGCTGCACGATCTTTCCCTCACGCACGGTGAAGAATGAAGTGGGCTCGCCCGACTGCGTGCCGTCGGTCAGGCTCACCTGCGTGACGACCGAGTCGCCGCTGGCCACCAGCCGGTTGATCCGGAAGCGCCAGCGCGAGGTCGTCGGGTACTCGGCATTCATCCGGCAGAAGCGCTCCGGTCCGCGGATGCGCTCCTTCGACTGCGGCCACTCCATCACGAACTCCGGCGCGAGCACCGAGGCGACTGTCTCGAAATCGTTGCTTGCCATCAGCCGCCAGAACTCACGGACCACGTCTTCCGGTGACGGCGCGGTCGCATGGCAGACGGCTTCGATGTTGTGGCCGTCCGGCCCGATCACGAAGGCGGCGTAGTAGTCGGCGTGGTACTGAGGCCGCAAGCCCGGCGCGCCATGATCCTGCCCGCCCGCGGCGAGCGCGGCGCGGTGAAAGGCGTCGACCTGCTCGCGGCGGCTTACCGTGAAGGCCAGATGCAGGTGCGACGGCGCCGCCAGCGGTTCGCGGCGGATGCACAGCGAGGCGGTCTCGCCGGGCCGGCACAGCTCGATGCCCAGCGGCCCTTCCGAGAGAAGTGCGACGCCGAGCGGCTGCAAGGCCTGAAGGAAGAAGGCCTTGCTGCGCTCGTAATCGCTGGCGCTGATGACGACATGGTCGAACATGGATGCTTCCCGGCTGCGAGTCGGCTCCGGCACTGTAGCGGCACCCGCCCGACAATCCCTGGATGTCGTCACCCTCACCTCGACCGATCGCCATCGCCCTGGCCGGCCTGCTCGCGCTGGCCACCGCGATGGGCATCGGCCGCTTCGCCTTCACGCCGCTGCTGCCGATGATGCTGCACGACGGCGTGGTCGACTGGCCGGCGGCAGCTGGCTGGCCACCGCCAATTACCTCGGCTACTGGATCGGCGCGATGGGCTGCATGCTGCAGCCGGCGCTGTGGCGCCGCCGGGGCTGGGCACCGCTGGCCCACACCTCGGCGGTGCGCCTGGGCCTGGTGGCCACGGTGCTGCTGACGCTCGGCATGGCGTTGCCCGTCGCGGCCGCGGCCGTTGGCGCGCGGCGGCAGGTGTCGCGAGTGCGCTGGTGTTCGTCTACGTGTCGGGCTGGTGTCTCGCGCGGCTCAGTGCATTGGGCGCGCCTTCGCTGGCCGGCCTCATCTACGTCGGCCCGGGGCTGGGCATTGCCGTGAGCGGCTTCGCCGCCAGCGCGATGGTCGCGCACGGGCTGCATGCGGCCAGCGCCTGGGCGGTGTTCGCGCTGCTGGCGCTGGTGCTCACGGTCTTCACGTGGCCGCAGCTGCGCGGGGCGGTGGCCGCGCCCGCGGCCGCATCGTCCGAGCACGATGCGACTCCGCGCGGCACCATCGCCGCCTTCACGCTGGCCTACGGGTTGGCGGGCTTCGGCTACATCGTCACCGCCACCTTCCTGCCGGTGATCGCACGGCAGGCGCTGCCGGCCTCGATCTGGCTCGATCTGTTCTGGCCGATCTTCGGCCTCGGCGTCGCGGTGGGCGCACTGCTGACCCTCAAGCTGCCGGTGCACTGGGATCGCCGCCATCTGCTGATGGCCTGTTATGGCATGCAGGCCCTCGGCGTGTGGCTCGGCGCGGCACGGCCGACGCTCGCCGGCTTCGCGCTGGGCAGCATCCTCATCGGCCTGCCCTTCACGGCGATCACGCTGTTCGCGATGCAGGAAGCGCGGCGGCTGTGGCCGCACAACGCGTCGGCGCTGATCGGCCTGCTCACCGCTGCCTACGGCCTCGGCCAGATCGCCGGGCCGCCGGTGGTGGTGGCTGCTGCGGCACAGCGTGAGCGCGGCCGAGGGCTTTGCGGCCTCGCTGCAGCTCGCCGCGGCGAGCCTCTTGCTGGGGCTGGTGATCTTCGCGGCGCTCGCCAGGGCGGCGCGCGGCTGATGCCATCGCGCTTCGCTCGCTTCGGCGCAGGCCGAAGCGTTCGAACGCTCGATGGCCACACAGTGTCGCCAGGACCAACCCACTGCGAGCACCCATGGCCGTGACCTGCTTCATCCGCTACCAGATCGACCCCTTTCAGCGCGACGCCTTCCGGCGCTACGCCGAAGCCTGGGCCCACATCATCCCGCGCTGCGGAGGCGATCTCATCGGCTACTTTCTTCCGCACGAAGGCAGCAACGACATCGCCTGGGGTCTGATCGGCTTTGACGACATGGCGGCCTACGAGCGCTACCGTGCAGTGCTCCGGGCCGATGCGCAGGGGCGGGCCAACTTCGAGATGGCGCAGGCGCAGCGCTTCATCCTGCGCGAGGAGCGCAGCTGGCTCGAGGACGTCGCCGCCACGCGCCTTCCCGCCCAGACGGTGGCGCCGCGCTAATCTGCCGGCCATGCACACGCCCCAGGAGCCTCGCATGGCACGGGTGGCGGCCCTGGTGGCCGACCCGACACGATCGCGCATGCTCGCCTACCTGCTGTCGGGCGAATACGCCAGCGCCGGCGAGCTGGCCCAGGCCGCCTCGGTGACGCCGGCCACCGCCAGCGGCCACCTGGGCAAGCTGCTCGATGCCCGCTTCGTGGTCTGCGAGACCCGCGGCCGGCACCGCTACTACCGGATCGCCGATGCCGAGGTGGCCCATGCACTCGAAGCCCTGGCGCTGGTGGCCGAGCGCGACACGCACGACCGCGCCTGGGCGCACCCCGATCGGCAGCGCCTGCGCCTGGCGCGCTGCTGCTATGGGCACTGGCCGGGCAACTCGGCGTGGCGCTGTTCGACGCGCTGCAGCGCGGCGGGTGTCTGCGCTCGAACGCTGCGGGCTACGAGCTGACCGCGGCGGGCCAGCGCTGGCTGGGTGAACTCGGCATGAGCCCGAGCCCGCCGAGCAGCCGGCGCCGGTTTGCCTATCGCTGCCTGGATTGGTCGGAGCGCCGCGACCACTGGCGGGGCAACTGGCCGACGAGATGCTGCGGCACTTCGTCGAGAAGGGCTGGCTTCGCCGCGCTGCGGGCCGCTCCGTCGAGATCACCGCCATGGGGCAGCACGAGCTCATGCCCCGGCTGAGCGCGGGCGCCGGCTGAGACGACCAACACTCATGACGCCCGCCTCGCGGACGAGCCGCCCGTCCAGTGCGCGATGCACCAGAGCCGCCGTGAGACCCGGCTGGAACCGATCGAGCTGCTCGCAGGGATTGCGCAGGCCGGTGAGCCGGAGCACCACCCGCCCACCCACGCGCGAGCGGTGCGTCACGGTCACTCCGCAGTGCGCATCGCCCTGGACGCCCAAGCCGGCGGCCACGGCGATCACACGAACTGGCATTCAGCGCCTGTCCACGCAGAGTGAGGTCGAGCAAGCACAGTCGGGCCACCGCGTTGCCACCGGCGAGCGTTCGGAACCCATGGCCGCTGCCGATGCGCCCCGGCACCCTGCGCGCTCGGCGACGGGCGCGCCACGGTGTGTGCCTGCGCGGGCAGCCACAGCACGAGAACGACGGCCGCGAGCACGGCCTGCATCGCCGTCGCTGCAAGCACGGCGATGTGGCAGTGTCGGCCCTGCCCGCCGCCGGTTCCCAGGACGGAAGCGGCCTGCGCGATCGGGGCGGAGGCGGGTGGTGGAGACAGGCGCGGCGAGGCGGAAGGGTTCGGCATCGGAGCTTTCTCGGGTCGAAGAATCGGAGCAACGGATGGCCTGCGACAAACGTGAGGGCGAGCGAAGCCCGACCCGGGTCCGGACCCGGGCACGGTCAGAGGTGGTGAAGGTTCAGGCCGGCTTGCGGGCCACGATGAACGCGGAAGTCGCGGCCTCGGGTGCCATGCCGCTCGACCGACACGATGTCCAGGCCCTGGCGGGCGATGGCCGACTGCAACTCGTCGGCATCGAAGCACAGCACGTGCGGCGCCTTGCCGATGGCGCGCATCACCGGCAGTGCGAGATAACGGATCAGCGGGTTCATCTCGGCGATGCAGGGCGTCTTGGAGATCAGCAGGCCGCCCGGCCGCAGCGACTGCGCCGCCAGCGCCAGCGCACGGTCGAGATCGGTCACGAGGTGCAGCAGGTTGAAGGCCAGCACCGCGTGGTATTCACCCGGGGCCGCGACCGGCGTGTCGGCGTCGGCCACGGCGAAGCTCAGCTGCGGCACCGGCTCGGCCGCCAGCTTCCTGCGTGCGATGGCGATCATGCGGCGCGAGACGTCGGTCGCCACCAGGCGGCGCGTGAAGGGCGCCGGGCGCAGCGCGGTGGTGCCGGTGCCGCAGCCGATCTCCAGCACGTCCTGATCGGTAGAGAGCAGGCCCTGCACACGCCGCAGCGTGGCCTCGTAGCCGGCCATGTCGGCGATCGGAGCAACCGCGTACTTGACCGCGATGCGGTCCCAGAAGCGGGCCTTGCGGGCGGCCGATGCCTTCGCCTCGGCGAGGGATGACGTGTCGGCGAGCGGGGCGATGGCGGGTGACGGCATGGTCCGAGGTGGCGGTCGTTCGAGGCGCCTGCGCATGCTATCCATGCAGAACTTCGCGAGGAACTGCGATAGATTGCAGCGCACATATACGAAAACGCATGGATAACCTCGACTGGAACCAACTGAAGGCATTCCTGGAGACGGCCGAAACCGGCTCGCTCTCGGCGGCCGCCCGCAAGCTCGGCCTGACGCAGCCCACGCTGAGCCGCCGGTGGCAGCCATCGAGCAGCGCATGGGCGTGACGCTGTTCGAGCGGGTCGGCAAGGCCATGGCGCTCACACCCACCGGGCTGGACCTGCTGGAACATGCGCGCGCCATGGGCACAGCGGCCGAGGCCCTGCGGCTGGCCGCCAGCGGCCGATCGGAGGCGGTGGGCGGCGTGGTCTCGGTCTCGGCCACCTACGGCGCGGCAGCCTACTTCCTGGCCCCGCTGGTGCGGAAGCTGCGCGAGGCGGAACCCAGCATTGCCATCGAGGTGATTGCCACCGATGCCGTCAGCGACCTGCTGCGGCGCGAGGCGGACATCGCCATCCGTCATGTCAAGCCCGATCAGCCGGACCTGATCGCCAGCTGGATCCGCGAGGCCACGGCCCACTTCTACGCGTCCGAAGACTGGGTGCGGGTGCATGGACATCCGCGCCGTGCCGAGGAGGCTGCCCACCTGCCCTTCGTGGGCGCCGACCGCTCGGGCCACTTCCTGGCCTATCTCCGACAGCATGGCCTGCCGCTGAGCGAAGCGAACTTCAGCTGCTACGCCGACCACTCGTTGACCCAATGGTCGCTGGTGCGCCACGGCATGGGCATCGGCGCCATGGCCGAAGAGATCGCCCGCGACACCCCGGGCATCGTGCGCGTGCTGGACGAGGTGCCGCCGGTGAAGTTCCCGATCTGGCTGGTCACCCACCGCGAGCTGCGCACCTCGCAGCGCATCCGCGTGGTGTTCGAGGCGCTGGCGCAGGGCACGGCCTCGGAACCGTGAGCGGCGCGGCCGCTTCGGTGTCATTCCCGGTTCATCGCTGACCGAGCGCACCGCGAAGACCCTGCCCCCGCCGCAGCCGCAGAGGCCGACCAGAATCGCGCGCCATCATGGTGCCTTCCGATTCCGCTCCGCAGGCCTGCGTCTACTACGACGGTGGCTGCCCGCTGTGCCGCGCCGAGATCGCCACCTATCGGCGCGCCGAGGGCGGCGACGCGCTGCGCTGGGTCGATGCACAGGCCTGCTCGCCGGCCGAGCTCGGTGATGACCTCGACCGGCCGGCAGCGTTGGCGAAGCTGCACGTGCGGCGCGCAGACGGCACGCTGGTGCGCGGCGCGGCCGCCTTCGTCGAGATCTGGTCGGCGCTGCCGCGCTGGGCCTGGGTGGCGCGGCTCGCGCGGATACCGGGTGTGGTGCCGTTGATGGATGTCGGCTACGCCGCGTTCCTGCACCTGCGCCCGCTGTGGCGCCGCGCACCGCATGCGATCGACCGGCTGCCTCGGCCGCTGCGGCAGGAGCTGCGCACCGACCACGCCGGCGAGACCGGCGCGGTGATGATCTACCGCGGCATGCTCGCCGTCTCGCGCGATCCGGCGCTGCGCGCCTTCGCGGCCCACCACCTCGAGACCGAGCAGCACCACCTCGCGGTCATCGAGGAACTGGTGCCGCCGCACGCGCGCAGTCGGCTGCTGCCGCTGTGGCGCCTCGGGCTGGTTGACCGGCGCGCTGCCCGCAGTCCTCGGGCCGCGCGCCAGCTACGCGACCGTCCAGGCGGTGGAGACCTTCGTCGATCGCCACTATGCGGCGCAGGTGGCGATGATCGATGCGTTGCTGCACGCACCCGCCACTGCGGAGCAACGCGACCACGACCTGCGCGACGCGCTGCTGCCGCTGCGCGAGCTGCTGGAACAGTGCCGTCTCGACGAGCTGAGCCACCGCGACGATGCAGCCCATCGCTGGGATGGCCGGGCCGGCGCGGCGATGCGGACTGGCAGGCGATGGTCGGCCGGGGTTCGGCGATGGCGGTGGGCCTCTGCCGCCATCTTTGAGGGGCGCGTACCGCCACCGCACTGCGCGACGATGTCGCGCCGGCCGCTCTGCGCCGGGCGCGCACGACCATTGCGCCTGCTCAACGAATGGGGCCGCGCGCGCCGGCGCAGACGCGCAGCTGTTGCACGACGGCCGCGAGACTCACGCCCATGAAACGCTTGTGGCTGCTGCGCCATGCCAGTTCGGGCTGCGACGACATGTCGCTGTCCGATCGCTATCGCCCCATCGATGCCTGTGGCGAGCGCGAACTGGCTTGGCTGTCGCGATGGGCGCGCGAGCATGGCGAACTCCCCAGTGCATCGTCTCCAGCCCGGCCCAGCGCGCGCTGGATACGGCCCAGGTGCTGGCCGATGCGGCGGGCCTGCGCGCGCAGGAGATCCGGGTCGATGCCCGGCTCTACGAAGGCAGTGCGCGCCACCTGATGGAAGTCGTGGCGGAGCTGGACAACCGCTGCTCGCATGCCGCCGTGGTCGGCCACAACCCGGAACTCGCCGACCTCGGCAGGCACCTCGCGGCAGAACTCACCCACCTGCCCAGCGCCGGCATCGCGGCCCTGGACTTCGATGCCGACAACTGGCGCGATGCCTTGCGATCCCGCGTCATCCGCGCAACCCTGTTTGCACCACCGCAGCGGTCGGCACACGCCCGGCCCGACTCACCGTCTTGGATCTCGCCGTGAGAAGCCGCTGGAAGACGTGACAGGCCCAGGCGCAGCTGCGCACGCCCCACGGTGTGCTGCGCCATAGGCCCCAGGGTCCGCTATCGGCGATGCGGCGTCACGGGCGCGTCATCGCCACCGCGTATCAATCGGGGCATGACAAGGCCGCTGCGTCATGACTGAACTGACCTCCGCCGTGCGCGAGGCACAGGCCGATGCCGACCGCCGCTTCGGCGACGGCCCGGTGCAGCCCTGGGAGCCACCGCCGGTGCTCAGCGAGGCGACGCGGCGGCGCCTGGCCGTGGTGGCGGTGGCTTCCGTGCTGGCGACGGCACTGCTCGTCGCGATCGCCGTGGCCAAGGCGACGCCGGCCGCTGAGCCCATGCCACGGGATCCGTTGCCGCCGCTGGCGGACGCGCCGGCCGATGACGACGCCGGGCCAGCGCCGCCGTCGCCTGTGCCCTCCATGCCCGCGGCAGCGCCCAGCCTCGCGCTCGAGCGGCAAGGCGCCGATTGGCAGCTGTCGGCCCGAGGCGTCGCCCGCGACGAAGTGGTGCAGCGTCTGGCCGAAGCCAGCGGCGCCACGCTGCACGGCTGGCCCGATGCAGCGGCCGGCGCACGCCCGGTGCAGTTGCACTGGCAAGGCCGCTCGCTCGCGCAGCTCTGGCCGATCGTGCTCGGACCGGAGTTGAACTTCGCGCTGCAGTGCCGTCGCGAACGCTGCGACGTCTGGATCCTCGGCGCCGTTCGCCCGGCCCCCGCCGCGATCGCGCCGTCGCCGCCATCGGCTTCGTTCGAGCCGCCGGCCCTGCCGCTGCCGATGCCCGGGGCGGACGAGGACAACACCCCCATCCGCGATTGAGCGCCGGTCGCCCGGCTTGCGCACAGTTCGTGCGATGGGTCAATGGTTCCTGCGCTTGCCCCGCTTCGATACTGGGTCGTCATCAACAGGGCGACGCGGCTGAATAGACTCCGCCAGCCGACCAGGAGGTGCGTCATGCAGCAGATCGCCGAGACCGTGACTGTCTACAGCTTCCGCGTCTTCGAGACCGACGCAGAGACGTACCACGTCGCGCCGTTCAAGGCACCGCGTCATCTGATCACCGAACGCTTCCGCGGTGACGTGCTGGAAGGCACGGGCGAAGAAATCGGCGCCGATGAGCTCGACGCACACGGCCGCTACCGCCGCATCGCCACGGGCTGGGGCGCGCTCGACGACTGACGTGCCGCCGGGCCGCCTCGCGGCAGCCCGGCCGAAGCCGCATCAGCCGAAGCGCGGTGCCAGCGTCTTGCTGAACACCGAGGCACCGGCGAGGTCGCGCAGGTCGACCGTCAGCGCCGCGCTGCGCGCATCGATGTTGACCTCGCCGAAGAACTGCAGCCCGGACAGCGGCGACAGGTTCACTGGCCGGCCGGCGGAGCCTTGAAGAACACCACCTGCGGGCCGAAGGTGCCGTCCAGCGTGTTCGGGCCGAAGCTGCCGGCGTTCAGCGGGCCGGAGACGAACTCCCAGAAGCCGTCGAAGTCGTTGAACGCGGCGCGCTGCGGGTCGTAGTAGTGCGCGGCGCAGTAGTGCACGTCGGCCGTCAGCCAGACGGTGTTGCGCACGCGCTGCTGGCGGATGAAGCGCAGCAGCTCGGCGATCTCCAGTTCGCGACCGAGCGGGCCGCCGGCATTGCCGTTGGCGATGGCTTCCCAGCGCGGCACGCCGGCCGGCGTGTTGCCGTCGCCGACGTTCAGGCCGATCGGCATGTCGGCGGCGATCACCTTCCACACCGCGCGCGACTTAGCCAGGCCGCGCTTGAGCCACTCCAGCTGCTCGCGGCCGAGGAAGGCCGTGTCGGCACCGGGCACCGGCTGCAGGTTGTCGGTGTTCGGGCCGCGGTAGCTGCGCATGTCGATCACGAAGACGTCGAGCAGCGGTCCGTGGCTGAAGCGGCGGTAGACGCGCTGCGCCTCGCGCGCATCGAAGGGCCGCATCGGCGCGTAGTCGAGGAAGCGCGCGTGCCACGGGCGATCAGCAGCGGCACGTTCTTCTCGGTGTAGCGGGTGTCGGCCGAGAGGTCCTTCGAATCCGACCAGTTGTTGGTCACCTCGTGGTCGTCCCACTGCCAGATCTGCGGCACCTCGGCATTGAATCGGCGCACGTTGGCATCGAGCAGGTTGTAGCGGTAGCGGCCGCGGAACTCGTCGAGCGTCTCGGCGACCTTGCTCACCTCGGGCGTGACGATGTTGCGCCACACTTGGCCACCCTCGGCGGTGACCGACTCGCGGATCGGGCCGTCGGCATACACCGTGTCGCCGCTGTGGATGAAGAAGCGCGGCTGGCGCTGGCGCATGCTCTCGTAGATCTTCATGCCGCCGAAGTCGGGGTTGATGCCCCAGCCCTGGCCGGCCGTGTCACCGCCCCAGACGAAGCGGATGTCGCTGCCGCGGCCGTGGCCGCGGTGCCAGCCCTCGTCGTCGCGGTTTGCGGGCAGCGTGACGACGCGGCCGGTGACCGGCTCTGACAGCGCGCGGTCGTTGGCCAGCGACTGGAACGTCACGCGCACGAACACCTCGCGGTTCTCCGGCAGGCCGAACAGATCCTGGCGCGCGGTGAAGTCGCTGCCCTCGAGCGCATAGGGGCCGACGAGGCGGGTCGCATTCGTGAAGCGTGCATCGAGGCTCCACTCGACCACCATGCGCGAGGCGCGGTCGCTGCGGCTCCACACCAGCAGGCGGCCGTCGGACGGATCGCCGAACTGCACGCCTTGCAGCGCATTGGGGCGGCTGGCATCGGCCGCGATCAGCGCGGGCGCGGCGAAGCTGCCGGCGGCGGCGGTGCCGAACTGGAGGAAGCGGCGGCGGTCGAGCGCAAGGGAATCGGACATGGCAGGGCTCCGGAAGTGAAGGCAGGAGCCGCAGGCTAGGAACGGCAGATGGCGCCGTTGTGACGGTTCGGTGCGCGCGGGTGTCACGCAGCCGCCGGCGGCGGCCGCTACAGCCGGCCGCTGGCGCGCATGCCCTCCAGGCGCAGCGCGATGGCCTGCTCGACCTCGCTGAGCCGGGCGGCAATGGCGCGCCGCTCGTCGTCCGACGCCGCGGCGGCCAGCTGCTCGCGCAGTGCCGCGCGCTGGTGGAACATCTCGATCTCGGGCGGCGGCACGCCGGCGTTCTTCAGGATCTTGAACGGCAGTCGGAATTCGGTCGGCGTCTCCGACCAGCCTTCGGCCTCGGCCAGCGGCTTGCCGAAGCTCGGCGCGCTGCGCAACTCGCCGGATCGCTGGGCCTGCGCCGGTGCTCGGCGATCTCTTCGTCCTGCGAGCGGATGGCCGCATCGCGCCGCTTGCGGGCTTCGGAATCGACGGTGCGGTTCATGCGATCGGCCGCGCGAAGGGCTGCACCTTGTCCTGCTCGGCCGGGTCGTTGCGCGCCACCACCGCGCGCGCCGGCTGCGTGGCACTGAGGTTGATCGCCTCGTGCGGAACGCCCGGCGGGATGAAGAGAAACTCGCCAGCGCGGCTGACCACCTCGTGTTCCAGCGCCGCGCCCCAGCGCGTGAGCACCTCGCCCTCGAGCACGTAGATGCCTGTCTCGTAGCCGATGTGCACATGCGGTTCCGACCGCGCCCCCGGAGGGATCACCACCAGGTGCATGGACAGCCCGCTGGCGTTCACCGTCTGGCCGGAGATGCCGACGAAGTACGGCAGGCGCTGCAGCGACTGGACCTCGCGATCGGGCCGGATGCTGCGGACGGCGGGCGGGGTCTCGGCCATGGCGGTCACGGACTTCGATCGTGAATGGAACCGGGCGGCTGTGCCCAGGCACACGAGCGCGCCGCCGCCGAGCAGCGCCCACACATAGGGCGATGCCGCATTCGGCAGGCGCTGGTGAGCCACCACCGTCTCCGACAGGAAGAGCAGAAGCACGACGGCGAAGCCGAGGAAGAGCCGGGCCTTGCGAGCGCTCTCGTTCATCGCGTCTGCGCCTTCAAGGCGCCGCGGGCGATGCGGATTCCGACATGGGCATCTCCTGGTGATGTGCATCGGGCCAGACCGTGCGAACGGCACGGAGCCTGCCGTGCCGCCATCCATCCTAGAAGACGCTCGACCGAGGTACAACCACCGCCCGAATCGACCACCCGCTCAGGCCTGCCACACGCCGTATCCGCCTCGCGCAGGCCGATGGCCAGCTCCACTTCCATCTCGCGCGCGGCCTCGTAGGGCATCGGGTTGAAGACCTCGTACAGCTGCGGCAGCAGGCGCAGGCCATAGTCGCGGACGAAGCGATTGGCCTGGATGCCGGCCTTGTGCCGGTCGAAGCGCAGGTCAGGGTCCAGCCCCGTCATGCCGACGTAGACGAAGGGCTTGCCGAGCCGGTAGTCCGGGTTGGCCTTGCGAAAGCTGGGCTCGTTCCAAACCCGGTCGGAGAGTTCGACGACATAGACTTGGTGGTGGTGGCGGGCTTCACGGCGCGGCATCGATCCAGTCCAGCGACCCGCCCCCGCGACCACGCTTCCCCCGCAGCAGCCACCCGCAGGCCGTGACCGAACCGCCCTACGCTGATCCCCGCGAAGTGCTCTCCCGTTGGGTCGAAGCCTTCAATGGCCGGACCTGGACCGCATCTGCAGCCTCTACGCCGACGATGCGGTCCTGTGGGGCACCTTCTCCCCGAGCCTGATCACTTCGCCGCAAGGCCTGCGGGACTATTTTGTGCGCGCGTTCGAGCCCGGCATGCAGGCGAGTGCCGAATTGCAGGCATTCAGGCTCCAGCCACTGGGCCCCGTCGCCATCGCGTCGGGCGCCTACCTTCTTCGCGCCGTCATGGCAGGACAATGCCGCGCGCTGCCAGCGAGATTCACGATCGTCCTCGCTTTGCGGCATGGATCGTGGAAGATCCTCACGCACCACTCATCGCTCTCGCCGAGCGATCCCGCCGCGCCGGGCTGAGCGCATCGCTTCCTTCACGCCACCGGAGACACCTGAATGTTCAGTCATGTGATGGTCGGGACCAACGACCTGGAACGCGCCCAGCGCTTCTATGACGCGGTGCTGGCCGTTCTCGGCGCCGGGGCGCCGCATCGCAACCAGAACGCCACGGGGCAGACGCGCCTGTTCTACCGGCACGACGGCTGCTCGTTCTGCATCAGCGAGCCCATCAACGGCGAACCCGCCACCGCGGCCAATGGCGGCACCATCGGGTTCAAGTGCAGCTCGCCCGAGCAGGTAAAGCAGTTCCACGACACCGCCATCGCCCACGGCGGCACCTCGATCGAAGAGCCTCCCGGCCTGCGCGGAGGGAAGATGGGCGCCTTGTACCGGCTTACGTGCGCGATCCGGACGGCAACAAGCTCTGCGCGCTGCACCGGCCCGGCTAGGCGCTGCCGCACGCGATGCCTTCCACGGCGAAGGACAATGCGCGCTCCTGCCAGGAGTCGCACATGACCATTGAGCTGAACCGGGAGGCGCGGAACCAGGCCGTGGCCTCCATCGAGCGCTACTTCAGCGAAGAACTCGACCAGCGCATCGGCAACATCGGCGCCAGCGCCCTCCTGAGCTTCTTCCTCGAGGAAATCGGCCCGCTCGTCTACAACAGGGCGGTCAGCCAGGTGCAGGAGCGGCTGCAGGAACGCATCCAGGAACTGGACATCGAGTTCAACGAGGACGAATTCCAGTACTGGCGGCGCCGCTCATCGGCGGGCAAGGCCAGGCGCTGAGGCGGTTTAGGCAGGGCGTGGCAGTCGGCCGGTTCGCTCGCCATGGGCGTCCGCCATGGCCTCGAGCAGCTTCCGCGCGGCAGCCACTGGCGCGCCCCGAGCCGCTGGACCAGCGCCTGCTCGTACTTCTCGTGGAAGGCCCGCGCGCGGCCCAGCGCCGCACGCCCCCGTTCGGTGAGTTCGAGCCGCTTGACGCGCCGGTCGTCCGCATCGACGGTCCGCGACACATAGCCCTTGGCGACCATGTCGTCGACGACCTTCAGCGCCCCCGGTGCGCTCATCCCGAGCTGCGCCGCCAGTTCGCTCAGGTTGCAGGGCGCCACGGCCAGCAGGCGCAGCACGTAGCCGAACGATGCGCCGATGTCGTCGAACCCGGCCGAGGCGAGGTCGGCGTCCAGGGCCTCCTTGAACGACCCGAAGGCCACGTTCAACAGAACACCGAAGTCCAGTGGTTCAGCGCTTGACATCATTAGCCATGGTTAATAAACTTTGGTTAACTATACAGGAGTCCAGCCATGACCCTGCTGTTTCGCAGCGACGCCCCGACCTTCAGCCTGCCCGGCATTGCCTTCACCACCTTGTCCTCCCCCGCGCCGCGGTGCCCGCGAGAACGCCGTCTGGGGAGGTCACGGTCGAACCCGGGGTGGCGGGCTCGCCCCATCGCCTGACGCGCGAGGAGACCTTCGTCGCCCTCGAGGGCAGCGCCGTCGTCGAGGTCGACGGCCAGCGTCACGAGCTGGCCGCCGGCAGCGCGCTGGTCGTCGCAGCCGGCCAGACACTGGCCCTGTCGAACACGGCCTCGCGGCCGTTTCGCGCGCTGGCCGTGCTGCCTGTGGGCGGGCAGGCGGTGATCGGCGACGGACCGGCCTTCACCCCGCCCTGGGCGGCCTGAGCCCCTGGCAGCGATGCGCGGGGTCTCAAAAAGAGCCGTCTCTTTTGAGCATTCCGCACCGCCGGGCGCCTGCCTACAGTCCGGCCCCACACACCGCGGCCGTGTCGATCGGCCGCCCGAAGAACCCACCGCACGGATTCATCGCCATGCCGACCCCCTTGCCGCCCCTGGCGCTGCCGCGCGCCGCCTTCCACCCCCACGTCGTCGATGCCGAGGTGGTGGAGCAGATCAGCCGTGCCGTCCAGCAACTGCTGCTGGCGGCGCTCGACCGCACCCGCCGCACGGGCGAGGCGCCGGTGCCTGCCGCCGCGCCATCGCTCGTCTCGCTGAGCGGCCGCGAGCGCGAGGTGCTGGAGCGCATCGCCGCCGGCGACAGCAACAAGATGATCGCCCGCACGCTGGCGCTCAGCCCGCACACCGTGAAGCGCCACGTGGCCAACATCCTCGACAAGCTGAACCTGCGCTCGCGCGGGCAGGCGGCGGCCTGGTGGCTGACGCAGCGCCAGCTTCCGCCGAGCCGGTGAGCGCGCGGGCGACGGCCGCGGGCTGGGGTGTCTCGCCCGATCCGCTGCTCAAGGATTCACTGGACCTGTGGTCCTCGCGTGCGCTTGCCGCCGGACAGCAGCTGGGCGTCTTCGCCGAACTGGGCAGGGGGCCGCGCACCGCCGCGCGGCTGGCGGGCTCGCTCGGGCTGACACCCGACGCGGCGCGCGACCTGCTCGACGCCCTGCTCGCGCTCGGCTGGCTGCAGCGCGAGGGCGACGATGCACAGGCGGTGTACGTCAGCACACGCGAGGGCGCGCACTTCCTCGACCCGCGCAGCCCGGCCTACCTGGGTGACCTGCTGCTGGCGGCGCGCTCGCCGTGGAGCGGCCCGCTCGATGCGGCGCTGGACGACGCGCTGCGCGCCCCGCCCGGCGAGGCGGCGCCGCCCGTCACCGCCGCCTGGGCGACCGCGCGGCTGCTGATGCGGCAGCGTCTGGCGGTCCTGTACGGCGGGCTGCTCGCGCGGCACGGCCATCCCGGCCCGGTGCTCGATCTGCACGGCGAAGGCGCACGCCCGGCCTGTGCCTGGGCGGCCCATGCCGGCCGCGACATCATGATCACGAGCCTGCAGCCCGCGGCGCAGGTGCCGTCGGCACTGGCGCACGTGCAGGCCTGCGGGCTGGCTGCGCGCGTGCGCGTGCAGCCGGCCGAGCGCGCCGGCGAGGGCAGCGCCCACGCGCCGCTGCCGGCACTGCCGCCGCACGCCACCGCCGTGCTCAGCCTGCTGCTCGAGCCGGGCGAGGCAGCGCAGCGCCGGGCGCGCCGGCCCAGGGCGCGGCGGCGCTCGCCCCGGGCGGCTGCCTGCTGGTGCTCGATCACCTCGCCGACGACGCGCGGCGGGCGCATGCGCCCGCCCTCGTCTTCGGCCCGGCCGGCCGCATGACCGGCCAGAACCGCGGAGCGCTGACCGAGGGCGAACTGCGTGCCGATTGCCGCGCCTGCGGCCTGCACGATGCCGAGTGCCAGCCCCTGCCCGGCGGCGCCAGCGTGCTGCGTGCCCAGCGGCCCACCTGGTGGACGGAAGTTTCGACGGGACAGCGGGCCGGCGCCCTTCGTATCATCTGCCGGCCATGAGCCGCCCCCGTCGCCCCCACGCGCTGCGCATGGTGCATCGGCCGATGCGGCTGCCCGATCTGCCCGAGGCGCTGGCACTGCTGCTGCCGGCGCAGGTCAGCACCGATGCGGCCGAGCGTGCCGCGATCGCCGCGCAGTGGCCGGCGCTGCTGGCGCAGCAACCCGCGCTGCAGAGCGGCGTGATGGAAGACTGGCGCGGCCCGCGGGGCAGCGCATCCTCGGCTGGGGCGTGTCGGTGCTGCTCTCGCCGGCGCAGGCGCGGGCGCTGCAGCTCGACGGCGAGCCGGCCGCCTTCCTCGCGCGGCGCGTCTACGGCGAACTGCGTGCCGGGCGGCTGCAGCTGATGGACGACCGCGAACTCGGCCGCTGCAACGCCGCCGGCGAAGTGATCGGCCCGGTGCTGCACTTCACGCTGCCGCGGATCGACTGGCCGATCCGCAGGTGCACAAGATCGTGGCCTGCGCGCAGGAATCCTTCCGCATGCACCACACCGGCTTTCACTGGCAGGCGATCTACCTCGAGAACAGCGCGGCCTTCATGGAAGTGCATCGCGAGAGCGGCTTCGCGCCGCGCCGCTTCGCCGACGAGCCCGAGCTGTCGGCGCGACCCGAGACCGAGCGCCCGGTGTTCATGGGCCTCACGCGCGACGAAGCACGGCAGCGCCTGCCCGGCACCACGCTGCGCAACTGCTTCGAGAGCGAGCCGCCGCGCTTCCGTTTCTCGGCGCAGCAGCGGCGCCTGCTCTGGCTCGCGCTGTTCGACGATGCCGACACCGCGCTGATGCCCGAGCTCGGCGTCTCGGTGCACGGGCTGAAGAAGCTCTGGCGCGGCATCTACGAACGCGTGGATCTCGTCGAGCCCGGCTTCTTCGGCGACGACGCCGGCGACGACGAGGGCAAGCGCGGCCCCGAGAAGCGCCGCCCGGTGCTGGCGTATGTGCGCCAGCGGCTCGAAGAACTGCGCCCCTGGCAACCGGCCGGATGAGCCGCGAGCGGCCGGTCCCGCGCCTGCGCTGGCGCCCCACGCGCGAGGCGGATCTGCCGCAGTGCTGGCGCTGCTGCCGCCCTTTCTCGGGCTGGACGACGACAAGCCGGCGCTGCACGCGCTGTGGCAGCGCCTGCTCGACGAGCCGGCCATCACCACGACGGTGATGGAAGACCTCTCGATGCAGGCGCACGAGCGCGTGCTCGGCTGGGGCTGCAGCGTGGTGCTGCCCCCGGCCGACGCCGGCGCACTCGGCCTGCTCGGCGATCCGCCCTGCCCGCCGGGGCCGATGGTGGCGCGGCTGTGTCGCGCGTGGCTGGGCGGCCAACCCCTACCCACCGCGCGCGCACTTGGCGAGGCCAATGCACAAGGTGCGCTGCACCTGCTGAACCTGCACTACACGCAGCGGCCCTCGGACCTCGCCGATCCGCTCGCGCTGGCCGTGCTCGCCGTGGCCAACGACGCCTTCCGCTTCGCGGTCGGCGGATGGCAGCTGGCGGCGATGCACATGGAGGGCTCCGTGCTCGACCAGCCGATGTTCACCGCGGCCGGCTTCCCGGTGTGCGCCTACGCCGGCAGCGGCCCGTGGAGCACGCTGCCCGATGACTTGCGCCCGGTGCACTTCGGCATCACGCGCCGCGCCGCGCTGGCCATGCTGCCCGGCACCTCGGTGCGGCAGGCCTTCGACCACTACCCGCCGCGCTTTCGCCTGTCGCCCTCGCAGCGGCGCCTGCTCTGGCTCGCGCTGTTCGACGACAGCGACGACGCGCTGGGCAGCCGCATGGGCCTGTCGGTGCACGCACTGAAGAAGCTGTGGCGCGGCATCTACGAACGCATCGAGGACGTGGCGCCGGGCTTCTTCGGCGACGAGGCCGACGACGACGGCAAGCGCGGCCCCGAGAAGCGCCGCCGGTGCTGGCCTACGTGCGCCAGCGGCCGGAGGAACTGCGCCCCTGGGCCTGAGCCGGGCGCGCGGGCCACGCGGTGCGTGGCTCCTGCATGCGCCACCCGGGCGATGCGCCCGCACCCGCCCCCGCGAGAAGCTGTCGGTCTTCCAGACTCACAGCCCCGAGGGAGCCCATGACCTTGCACACCGCCCTGGCCGCGCTGGCCGCCGCCTTCGTGATCACCGCCTGCGGTGGCGGCGGCAGCGGCAGCAGTGATGCTGCCGTTCCCGAAGCCACCGCCGTCGGACAGCCGATCGCCGAGGCCACGAGTGCCGTGATCGGCAGCGCCGGCGGCATGCTGCACAGCGCCGACGGCAGCGTCAGCGTCGAGGTCCCCGCCGGCGCCCTCGCACGCGACGAGACGATCACGCTGCAGGAGATCAGCCACCAGAACCACGGCGCGCCGGGCCGCGCCTGGCGCATCGGGCCGGCCACGTTGACGCCCGCCGTGCCGCTCACGCTGAGGCTGCGCTACGACGACATCGACGTGCAGGGCACCGATGCGAGCGAGTTGCGCCTCGCCTACCAGGATGCGCAGCGGCGCTGGATCGTGCCCACCTCGCCCTCGCTCGACACCGGCTCCCGCACGCTGACGGTGTCGACGCGCCGCCTGGGCGACTGGTCGCGCTTCGCGAGGCTCTCGCTCTCGCCGAGCGCCGCGACGGTGAAGGTCGGCCAGCCGCTCGCGCTGAAGGTGCTGCGCTGCGAGGTGGTCGACTTCGACGCCGGTGCCGAGGGCAGCGACCCGCAGCTGGTGAAGGACTGCCAGCCCGACCCCTCGGTGAAGACGAACGGCCCGCGCGTGAACAGCATGGCCGGCGGCAACGCCACCGTCGGCACCGCGGTGTGGCCGGATCCGCAGCGCGCCGAGTATCTCTACACCGCGCCGGCCAGCGTGCCGTCGCCGCGCACCGTGGCGCTGTCGGTCGAGACGCTGCTCAGCGCCAGCCCCGGCAGCCCGGCGAGCACCTTGCTGGTCAGCAACATCACGATCGAAGGCGAAGACGGCTGCGCCTGGGTGCAGAACGTCGATGCGTTCGACTACGACGTGCGCGTGGCCGCCTTCACCGTGCGTGCGGCGGAGGGCCACGCCCGCTACGAAGGCACGGGCAAGCTCGAAGCCGCCGGGCGGCTGCAGCGCATCAGCGCGCCCGGCCTCCCGGTGGTGGTGTTCAGCAGCTTCGGCCAGAGCGCCAACGGCCTCGTGAACGTGCACGGCACGCTGCAGGTCGACGACCCCGCCGAGCCCTACACGCAGACCTACGCGGCCAGCGGTGCCCCATCCGGACTCGGCGAGCAGGTGCCGCCGGCACTGCTGGTGCTGAGCGTCGATGCGCGCAGCTGCACCTACGCCTTCGCCGGCAGCGCGATGACGCACGGCAGCGTGCAAGGCGGCCCGGGCGCGAGCAGCGACGCGGTGCTGACGCCGGGTGAGCTGCACTTCAAGGACATGCCGCTGCCCACCGGCAGCTCGCGGGTCATCGCCGTCGATGCGCTCGACGCGCCCTTCCAGCTCGACACCGAGAGCAACGGCTTCGCGCCCTGGAGCAGCCTGCTGCCGCTGCCGTTCGAGCCGGGCAGCACGCGGGTGAGCTGGCGGCTGAGCCCGGCGACGCCGTGACGCAGGCGGCACGGGACCTTCGCGAACTGAGAGCTTAGAATCTCGCTCGTTCGTCATTGGGGAGTAGCCGCCCTGCACCCTGCAGGGGCCCGCGTCAACACACTTGGCCTTCCGGCCATGGCGCGGGCAGCTTCCAGGCTGGCAAGACCTTTGACCGCACGCCTCCGGACAGGGCCGGGGATGCCGTGCGGTCTCTGGTTTTCCGCCGGCCCTTGGAGAGACTCCCGTGGAAGCATTCCTCGTATCGACCGGTGTCGTGGCGCTCGGCGAGATGGGCGACAAGACCCAGCTCCTGGCCATCGTGCTGGCCGCTGCATTCCGCAGACCCTGGCCCATCGTGGCGGGCATCTTTGTCGCGACCGTCGTCAATCACGCGGCCGCCGGGGCGGTCGGCGGATGGGTGGCCCACGCGCTCGGCCCCGACGTGCTGCGCTGGGTGATCGGCGTGTCCTTCCTGGCGATGGCCGGCTGGATGCTGATTCCTGACAAGATCGACGAAGAGAGCGCGGGCGGCCAGCGCCGCTTCGGCGTCTTCGGCACGACCGTGGTCGCCTTCTTCCTTGCCGAGATGGGCGACAAGACCCAGATCGCCACGGTGGCCCTGGCCGCGCGCTACCCCGAGGTGGTGCAGGTCGTCATGGGCACGACCTTCGGCATGATGCTGGCCAACGTTCCCGCCGTGTTCCTGGGCGACAGGATCGCGCAGAAGGTGTCGATGCAGTGGGTGCATGGCATCGCCGCGGTGATCTTCGCGATCCTCGGCGTGCTGACGCTCTTCAACGTCGGCAAGCTGTTCTGAGGAGATCGTGCACTCGCCGATCGAGATTCACTGCCGTGGGTGGCCGCGGTCCCGGCGCTGCGCTCGTGCAACACGCGTGCCTCGCGCGGGCTGAGAATACGCGGCCCGGCCACTCGGTGCCGATGACCCACCTGATCCGCTGCGATGGCTGACATCCCCAAGACTCCCGAGACCGCTCCGATCCCGACGCCCGACGCGACGACAGGCACGCCGACCGAGGCGGTCGCCGCGCCACTCGCGGCCGAAGGCGCACCGGCACCGCCGCCCGGACCCAGCGTGGCCGACACCGCGCGGCTGCTCGCCGAGCGCTTCCCGGCGCTGTTCGGTGCGGGCGTGATCAAGCCGATCAAGCTTCGCATCCAGGCCGACATCCATGAACGCGCGCCGGGCGTCTTCTCCAAGAAGGCACTCTCGCTCTTCCTGCAGCGCCACACCACCGCAACCGCCTACCTGCGCGCTCTGGTGGCCGAGGGCGCGACACGCACCGACCTCGACGGCCAGCCGGCCGGCGAGATCGCCGCCGAACACCGCGATGCTGCCGGCGCCGAACTCGAGCGGCGCCGTGCCATCGTCGAAGCCAAGAAGCAGGCAGCGCGCGAGGCGGCCCGGGCTGCACGCCAGGGCGGGCGGCAGGATGCGGGCCCGGAGCAGCCTGCGGCGTCATCAAGCCGACCGGACCGCGCGCCGCGACCGCCGCGGCCTGACCCAGGGCCGCGGCGCGCTCGCCCGCCCCAGGCTGGCGCACCGCGCGGCCCAGGCCGTCGCGGCAACAGCCACGCAGAGGCGCCTCGGCGCCGGCACGAGCCACTGCCCGCGCGCAAGCCGAACCAGGCCCCTGAGATGGACTCCTCGAGCGCATCGACCCTGCCGCTGACTCCCGAGCAGGCTGCCGAGGCCGAGGCTCGCCGGCAGCGCGCATTGCTGCTGCGCAGCTTCGAGCAGAGCCCGCTGTCGAAGGCGAACTTCGGGGCCTTGAAGGGCTTGAGCGAGGAGGCCCTGGACGCGCTTCTGACGCGGGCACGACAGGAGCGCGGCTCGCGGTGATGGCTCTTGGCGCCGCGGGCGTCGGACCCGTCCGCCGCCCAGCGCGCTATCGCCGGGTGCAGCGAAGCCTGCTGGTGCTCCTGGAAGGCATTCGCGCTTTGCTTCGGAGGTATTGACGCCACCGTTGGTGCCGATGCGGAGATGGGCAACTGCCGGTGCGGAGTGGCTACTGTCCGAGCGGAGTCAACGCGATGGCGGGCTGCTCTCGGCCATGAACCGTCCTTCACGGCGCGCTCGAAAAATCCGCCTCGGCATGGTGTCGAAAGTCAGGTTTCTGGCGACGAATCTGGACGGCTCGTTGGCTCAGGTGAGCCACAAGACGTCTTGGCCGCCGCGCTCGAGATTCTTGCCGTCCATCTGTGCGAGCGACCGGTTTCCCGGCATGCCGCGACCACCGCTGCCAGTTGCCCACCTCCCGATGTTTGCTTGCCGTCCCTGCCTCCGGCGCGGCAAGATGAAGGCCTTCGGCCCGAGGCCTCGCAAACGCAAACGACCTACGACAGGATCGGCAGATGGTGATAAAAGGAAGCAGGGTAGTGCTGGGCTCCCTCCCTGTGCGGCTGGCGGCCATGCTACTTGTCGCCGGAATGAGTTCGGTGGCCTGGGCCGCAGAGGATGCCCTTGACCGAGCGCTGGCAGAAGCGCTGCGTGCACTCGAGGAAGACAGTCGGTCGTTCCCAGCTTTTGACGAGTTGTCTGAGCGCCTCAAGCGGCCACCAATGCTCAAGGCCTTTGGGGCCTTCATGTCGATGCCGTCGCTTGAGTTTCTGCCGGAGATGGCACGCAACGCCGCAAGGGCGGTACCAGGGGCGGCCGCCCAACTGCGAACCAAAAGTGCCGAGGCTGCAAGCTTGGTGCCTCGACTGAACAGGATCGCAAACGAGGCGGAGACGCTCTACAAGCAGATCCAGGCCCGACCAAGTGAAGGGCGCCCGTACCTTCAGTGGCGGGCGCCGGGTCAGTTGGGCCAAATAGAGAGCATGGCGAAGCGGGCCAACGACGGCGACAGGAAGGCCGAATCTGAGTTGCTGCAAATCATCCGGGCCACGCAGACGCAAGGCTTGATGCCGCAGGTGCTGAGGCTCGCCACCCAGTGGTATGCGCTGGGCATTGACGTCTTTTGGTGTGGGAGCCGGCCAACCAGAACCCAGTCTCAGATGCAATGACCACGACGCCTCGCATCGCGCGTACTAAGGCCGCATTCGATCGTGCCATTGATAAGTCCCGCGAGGAAGACGCGGTGTGGGCACGCAAGCGTGCCGCACGCATCGAACGCCAAGATGCAGAACGTGGCTCGGCGGCGGCGTTCCGGCGAGACACGTGTATCGCGGCGGCGCAGAGCAATCCGCCGTGCATCGAGAGGAACCAGTACAACATGTGCGAAAAATGGGGCGCTGCCGACACCAGCCACTGCGAATAGAGTCAAGGGCTGCGGCTTGGACGGCGTTCAATGCACGACCATCCGGCGCACTTGAGCTGTGGCGCCAGCAATCCACTCCTGCGGGCGTGCGCTATGTCGGTTTCAACATCCGCAAAGGAAACAACCGACAGGGGTCGGGCGTCTTCGGACTGGTGCCGGGGCAAGCTGACCATCGGCCTCGCCGATCGGGCTGTTGAGCCGCAGCTCGGTAGCGATCACCCGCAGCCTTCTCAGCCGTCCGCCACAACCCGCCCCGACCCACCAATCCTCAACCACTGAACGACCTGAAGGAGAAGCGAGACAAGGTGCTTCGCGGCGCACAGCAGAGTGAGCGGTGAAACGACAACCCGCCGAAGATATGGCCGCTCTGCAGCGGGGGCAGTCTTTCATGCAGTGCTCAGTGCTTCGCACGCGGTAGTGACCGCTGTGCATCGATTGCGGCCAGCCAACCGACACACTCGAACCCCCGACTTGACTCCGAAGCAGACCGTTGCCTGCAAGTGCCCGACCGATCTCACACCTCGCTCTCTCCAAACATGGTCAGGAACGGGTCGACGAATTCCTGGGAGGCGCTGATGTTCAACGTCACCGTGATCCACCCGCCTGTTTCATGCTGGATCAGCAGTTCGTCGTCCCAGGCATGACCGTCCTCCACCGGCCCCTGGCGGCCGGCGAACCCGCATGCGCCCAGGCCCTCACCTGCTCCACCTCCCCCATCACGGCCGCATGCTCCTTCTCCCGCGTCGAGGCCACGGCCTCCAGCGTGAAGATGCCGTCGGAGCTGTCGGAGTGATCGAAGGCGAGATACCGAAGCGGTGAAGCCATGGGGTGAGATACGGTCAAGGCTCAGCGGTGAAGTCCAGACAAGAAGTGCTCGGGACTGGCGGTGTGCCCAACGCAACAGCCTCTCGGCGTCAGGCGATGTCGATCTCGACATGCGAGGGCACCGCCCGGCGAATGGCATCGCCCACGGGTGAATGCCGCTCGCCCCCGCGACGATCTCGCGCAGTTGTTCGGCGGGGGTGTCGTCGGCCGCGATGCGCACGCGGATGCGCATGCTCAGCGGCCCAGGCGGCACGCCCTCGCCGAGGCCCAGGATGCCGCGATCGTCGGACTCGCTGTCCACGGTGACTTCCAGCGTACTCAGCGCGATGCCCAGCTGCGCGGCGCGCATCGCGATGACGGTGGCATCGCACGCGGCCAGCGCGGCGCGCAGGTGCCAGCCGGGCGTCGGCGCGCTGGCCTCGCCGCCGATGCCCTTGGGCATGTCGCTGACCAGCGTCTCGCCGCGTGGGCCGCTGACCTTGCAGCGCAAGCCTTGCTCGACGACGGCGGTGGCGGCCCGGTCGGTGGATCGTGCCTTCTCCGGATGCTCGCCGAAGTACTTCGCCACGCCCTCGATGGACTGCCGGATGTGGGCCTGTGTCATGCGACGCTCCCGTCGGTGGACGACCACGGCTCGCGCGCGACAGCCGCGCCCGAGCGGATCGTGTTGTGCACTTCGGCCACGGCGTCGGTCTCGCGCAGCAGCCGGGCGATCTCAAGTTCGTCGGCATCGGCGCTGACGCGGGCCCGGTAGCGGATGTTCGTGGCGGCGAGGCCGACCCCTCGAACTCGGCGCTCGCCTCGACTTCGACGGCCTCCAGCCGGATGTTCAGGCGCTTCGCTTCGCGATGGAGATCGTTGCAGTAGCAGGTGGCCAGCGCGAGCATGAGGAACTCTCCGCCGTTCACGGAAGAGCCGGGCCCGTCAGACCGGGGGAACGCAGAGCGTCTTGGCCTTGCCGGCCGTGGCCAGCGACACACGATGGTCCGAGGCGGTATGGGTGACGTGCGCCGAGATCAACATCACGGTCCTCCGGTTCGAATCGCGGGCGCGTGCCCACGGAAGCGCCATGCTGCCAGAGCGCGGGCACGCGCCCCATCGTTCATGCGTGGGATCGACGCCGCCTCGCCCACTTGATGGCCTCGAACCACAGCACGCTGGCGGGCCGAGCACAAGGGCCGTGGCGAGCTCGGCGGCCGTCAGCGGCGCGAAGCGCAGCACCTGGACCGCCCAGGGCACATGGAGCGCGGCCATCATCAGGGCCAGGGCGCCGCCGATCACCCACCAGAGGATCACGTTGGGCGTTCGCAGCGTCCTCCACAGCGAGCCGTGGGTGCTGCGGTTCGACAGGATCAGCGCGAGGTTGCCCGTCACCAGCGTCGCGAAGGCCAGGGCCCGGGCCTCCATCTCGGGCAGGCGCGGCATCGCCCAGGCGTAGGCCAGCAGCACGACCAGCAGCACGCCCGTGCCTTGCAGCAGCGCGAGCCACAGCGTGGCGCCGCCGAACAGCGGTGCGGACGCATCGCGCGGCGGGCGGCGCATCACGTCCCGCTCGGCGGGCTCGTTCTCGAAGGCCAGCGAACACGCCGGATCGATGATCAGCTCGAGCAGCGCGATGTGCATCGGAAACAGCAGCGGCGGCCAGCCGAACAGCACCGGCAGCAGCGCCATGCCGGCGATCGGCACATGCACGGCGAGGATGTAGGACATCGCCTTGCGCAAGTTGTCGAAGATGCGGCGGCCGAGCCGCACCGCACGGACGATGGACGCGAAGTTGTCGTCGACCAGCACCAGCGACGACGACTCGCGCGCCACGTCGGTGCCCCGCCCTCCCATCGCCACGCCGACGTGCGCGGCGCGCAGGGCCGGCGCATCGTTCACGCCGTCGCCCGTCATCGCGACGATCTCGCCGCGGGCCTTCAGCGCCTGCACGATGCGCAGCTTCTGCTCGGGCGCGATGCGTGCGCAGATGCTGACGGCCGCCAGGCGCTCGCGCAGCGCGCGGTCGTCCAGCGTGCCGATCTCGTCGCCGGTCAGCACATCGGCCTCGCCTTCGGCCGCCCGCCGGCGTGCGATGGCGCGCGCGGTGGCGGGATAGTCGCCGGTGATCATCAGCACGCGGATGCCGGCGTCGCGGCACTCCGCCACCGCGGCCGGCACCTCGGCGCGCACCGGGTCGGCCAGACCGAGCAGCCCGACGAACTCGAAGTCGAAGTCGTGCTCGCTGGCGGGCCAGTCCTGCCCTCGTGGCGCCCGCGCGCCACGCCGAGCACGCGCAGTCCCCGTGCCGCCAGGTCGTCCACCACGGCGGCGATGCGCGCGCGTTCCGCCTCGCCGAGGTGGCAGAGGTCGACCACCGCCTCGGGGGCGCCCTTGGCGGCGACCGTCTGCATGCCGTCGCCCTGCGCCGCCCAGACGTGGGACATCGCGCGCGCAACTGCGGCGACAGCGCATAGGTCTGCACCAGCCGCCAGTCGCGGTGCAGGTGCTCCGTGTTGGCGAGAAAGCGCTGCCCGAGTTGATGAAAGGCCTTCTCCATCGGGTCGAAGGGATCGACCACGCTGGCCAGGATGGCCACCTCGACCAGCGCGTGGAACGGCTCGGGAAGTTCGGCGCCATCGTGCGCCGGCACATCGAGCCGCTGGTCCACCGCCACGCCGCCGGCCACGAGGTGCGTGACCGTCATGCGGTTCTCCGTCAGCGTGCCGGTCTTGTCGGAGCACAGCACCGTCGTGGCACCGAGCGTCTCGATCGCGTTGATGCGGCGCGTCAGCACGCCCTCCTTCGACAGCCGGCGTGCGCCGAGTGCCGGGAAGACTGTCAGCACCACCGGGTATTCCTCGGGCAGCATGGCCATCGCGAGCGCGATGCCGGCCAGCAGCGCCTGCAGCCAATCGCCGCGCAGCAGCCCATGCACGAGCACCAGCGCGAAACTCAACGCCAGGGCCAGCAGCGCGAGGTTGCGCACCAGCGCCGCCGTCTGCCGCTGCAGCGGCGTGCGCTCGCTGGCCACCGTGCCGAGCGCCGCGCCGATGCGGCCGATCTCGCTGCGTGCGCCGGTGGCCGTCACGTGGGCGAGCGCATGGCCCTGCACGATCAGCGTGCCGGCGTAGACCGTCGGCCGGTCGTCTCCGCCGGCAGCAGCGCGCGGCGGCAGGCTGGCGCTGCCGGCGAGCGCATCGAGTTCCGCGGGCAGCGCCAGCCGCTTGCCCACCGGCACCGATTCGCCGGTGAGCAGCGATTCGTCGGCACGAACGCCATCTGCGGAGACCAGCAGCGCATCAGCCGGGACGCGATCGCCCTCGCTGAGCTTGAGCAGATCGCCGCGCACCACGTCGCGCCCTGCAATGCGCCGCGGCATGCCGTCGCGGATCACCAGCGCGCGCGGACTGGTCAGGTCGCGCAGCGCCTCGATCGCACGCTCGGTGCGGCCCTCCTGCACCAGTGTGAGGGTCAGCGTCACCAGCACGAAGCCGAACAGCGTGAGGCCTTCCTGCAGATCGCCGAGCACGAGGTAGAGCGTGCCGGCGGCGAGCAGCAGCAGGAACATCGGCTCGCGCAGCGTCTCCAGCGCGATCGAGAGCAAGCTGCGCCGCTCTCCACCCGGCAGCGCGTTGGGGCCGTCTTCGGCGAGTCGACGTGCCGCCTCGGCGACAGTGAGCCCTGTTTCGAGCAAGCAAACCTCTGTCCGGGTGGGTCCGGTGGCAAGCCTAACAGCCACCTGCGCCGGAAGAGGCGACGATCGCGGATCAGGTCATGTGGGCGATCGGTGCACCGGTGTCGACGGCGGCTTCGCCGGGGTGGCGGCCGAGGTTCAGCGGCATCGACATGAACGCGATGAGCACCACCGGTACCAGCGTCATGGCGACCGTGCCGATGAAGCGGGAGAGAAAGTCACGAAGATCGGTGTGCATGCGGGCTCCTGGGTGGCACGTTGGGATGCCTGCATCTTGGGCACGCCGCATTAAGGACTTCTGAGCGGCATCTCCGGGCGCAGCCTGCGCCAGCTGGTGAAGGCCGCGATGGCCGGCGCGATCCACAAGGAAAGCCACAGCCCGGAGACGACGGCCAGCGCGAACGAGTTTGCGCCAGCGCGCGTGATGCTGTAGATGACGGCGAACGACAGCGCGGTGAGCGCCACCGCACACGCGATGTAGACGTAGACGAGCTGCGACAGGAAGACGCGGGCCAGCTGGACGAGCGGGGTGCCGGCCAGACGCAGGCGGCCGTGGCGAAAAGCCAGCCAGCACGCCGCCGTCGTCGCGACGACGGCGGCCAGCGCAAGCTGCAGCCAGAACGTGGTGGTCCATTCCGCACGGCCGCGGACGAAGAGAACGAGGATGACGGCGCAGGCGAGTGCGCTGAGGGCGAACACCGCGCGCAGGGTGTTGGCGGGAGCGGTCATGACGAAGGGCGCTGGCGGGCGTGGCTGAGATTCACCGTTCGATGATCGCAGCAAGCACCACGGCGGCCAAGCGCTCAGAGATTCCTAAGTTGCAGCGCCGACAGTGAATCCACAGTCAGCATCGACTGGGCCAGCTGGAAAGGAAGTGACATGAAGCTCATCAACATCGCCGTGGCGCTCACCGTGTCGGCCGCCCTCCCCCTCGTCGCCGCACAGGCCGGCGAGCATCGCCATGCGCCGAAGCAGACGCGCGAAGAGCCCAAGGGCATGCAGGTCGTTGCGGTGTCGCCAGCGCCGGGCGAGCCGGGCCACGGGTGGCAGTATTTCTCCGACCGACGCGAGGCGCGCGCCGTCGTCATCAGCCCCGGAGGCGACTACTACTTCAGCCGGGGTCACGGCTTGGAGAAGGTCTTCGAGTCCGGCGCCACCCGCTGAACCCCTTCGGCGGCCCGCCCACCGCGCGGGTCGACCGTTCAGCCGAACACCTGCTCCACCTCTCGCCGCCGGCGCCGCGCCTCGCTGCGGTCGTAGATCGCAGTAGTGGCATCGCTGGCATGGCCGAGGTTCTGGCGCAGGATGCCGCGGTCACCGCCGGCCTCGACGAACTTGCGGCCGTGGGTATGGCGCAGCCAGTGCGGCGAGGCGCGGCGGATGCGCTCGGCGGCCATCGCGTCGTCGCGTTCGATGTCGTCGGCGCAGCGGCGCAGTGCCGTCTTCATCAGCTCGTAGACGCGTGCCGGCGCCATCGGCCGCATCGGATCGGCCAGGGCTGACAGCAGCGGCGTGGCGGGGTCGAGCTCGAAGAGCGCGTTGGGCTGCGCCTGCGCGCCGTCGAGCAGGCCCTGCCGGCGAAAGTGGGCAATCAGGTGCTGCACGAGGCGGCGCGTCAGCGGCACGTCGCGCTGCCGGCCGCCCTTGCCGGTGACGCGCAGGTTCCACGCCGGCATGCCCTCCTCGTCCAGATCGAGGCGAAGCCACTCGGCGCGCGCCGCAGCCATCTCGGCCTCGCGCATCCCGGTGGCCAGGCCGAGGTGGAACATCAGCCGCAGGCGCAGCGTGGCGGGCGTGGGCGGCTGAGCATCTAGCCGTGCCTCGACGCGCTCCCATTGCCGATCGGAGAGTGAACGGAGTTCTCCCAGCGGCAGCGCGCGGCTGGAGCGCGGCACCATGTCCCAGGCGTTGCTGTCGAGGTAGCGCACGCGCACGAGCCAGGCGCACATCGACATCACGATCACCTCGGCGGCCCGCCGCGAACGGGGTGCCAGCGGCCCCTCGAAGGGCCGCCAGTGTTCGCTCCAGCGCTGGGCCGACTTCGGGCCGATCCACATCGGCCCGGGCTGCGCGAGGAAGCGGCGGTACTCCATGCAGTCGGCGCCATCGAGCGACGACAGCGGCTTGCGCCGCTCGAACAGCGCCCAGAGCAGGAAGCGTTCGGCCTCCTTGCGGTAGGCGCGCCGGTGTGTGCGTTGCCGGTATCGGCCACCGGCCGGCGCAGCTCGAGCCAGGCCTGCACGGCCTCGTGGTCGTTGCGCGCGGCGATCTTGCAGCGCGTGGCCGGTGCGCGGTTGCTGCCCTCGCGGCCGGACAGTGCCTCCGGAAGGCGCAGGCGTTCGATCGGCACGACACCGAAGGTCGGCGGCGGCGTCAGCTGATCGCGCTGCAGCCGGGCGAGCGGCACGACGGCATGCAGCCGCAGGATGCCCAGCGATGCCTCGTGCTCGCCGAGCCAGCGGGCGAGGCGCATCGCGCCTTCTTCACCGATGCGCGGCACGCGGCGGTACCAGCGGTAGCCGTGGCGGTTGATGAAGGCGACCAGCTCCTGCAGCCGCACGAGGCCCACGCGGGCGAGCCTTTCGGCCAGCGGCGCATCGAGCCAGGCGCGGATGTCGTCGTCGGGGACGGGGGACGTGGCGGCCAGCTGCTCGAGCCGGCGCAGCGCATCGAGCTGCCGAGCGACGAGGCGGGCGCGGCGCCTGGCTGCGGCGGCGGCCTGCGTCTGGCGACGGCCGAAGCGCTCCTGCCAGAGCTGGATCAGCTCGGCCTCGCTGTAGAAGTCGGCATCGGGCAGCGTGGCCGCGAACGCGTCGAGCGTCGGGCCGGCGTCGGCGCCCTGCCCCGCCCGGGCGGCCATGCGTGCCGGGTCGCGCCGCAACAAGGCGGCCGTGCTCCCGTCGCCATGGCGGCGCGCGACCGCGGCGAGCTGGTCGAGCATCGTGCGCACCGCGGTTCGGATGCGGCGCAGGTCCACTGCCCCGCGGTGGGCGCAGTAGCGCGACCACGCCTCGCGCACATCGACGCCCTGCACCCACGCGCTCAGAAAACGGAAGTCGGATGGCGCCAGCTTCAAGCCACAGAACCTTTGGAATCAAGGACTTGGGGAGTATCACCGGCACAGGGGCTTTTGCAATCTAGAAAGAGTCGCTGTGATAAGTATAGTTATCACGGTATGCGTTAGTGAGGCGTGCTCGCCCGCGCACTCGGACTTGCGGCGACGCCCAGCGCGTGGGCGCGAGATGCTCCGTGTGGCCCGCCTGCCCTCCCGGGCGGCGGGCGGGTCTCGTCAGCGGCTCAGCGCTGAAGTGATCTTCTGCAGCAGCGGCTCGACGCCGTCGTCCGGCAGCGCGCCGGGCTCGATCTGCAGGTTCAGGCGCCCTGCCCCGTCAACCTGCCAGTGGCCGACGACCCTGCCGTCCACCGTCAAGGGATGGCGCGACCCTGTCACGGGTGTTGCGTCGGCCTTGGCCAAGGCCGCCACCACCGCACCGGCGGGCAGTCTTGCGCCGGTCTGGCGCAGCTTCTCGGCACGGCGCAGCACGCCCTTGCGGTCATGCTCGAGCGCGGCGCCGATCTGCTTGGCATGCCGGTGCTGCACTTCCAGCGGGCTGCGGAAGCATTCCAGGATGGCCGGCGGCAGATCGGCCACCGACAACACGTTGGCCACCCAGGTGTGCGACACGCCCAGCGCCTCGGCCGGGCGCCGATTCGACGGATAGAGCCCGGCATCCAGCGCGCGCCGGTACATCTGCCCCTGCTCGAACGGCGACAGATCGGCCCGCTCGCGGTTCTCGCGGTCCATGGCCGCGAACAGTTCCAGGTCGCTGATCGGCTCCGTCTCGATGGTGGCCAGCACCGGCAGACCCAGTTCGGCGCAGGCACGGTGGCGGCGATGGCCGAAGACCAGCTCGTAGCGGCCACTCTGGCCGGCCAGGGGCCGCACCAGGATCGGCTGCACGTTGCCACCCGCGGCGGCGATGTCCTGCTTCAGGCGCTCGAACTCGGCCGTCCGGAAGGCGTCGGCATGGCGATTGGCCCAGGCGCTTGGCACGATGCTGGCCGGGTCCAGGGTCCGCGTCGGTAGCGCGCCTTCATGGGCCTTGAGCTTCTCGCGCAGGGAGGCGAGCTCGCCCTCCACCGCCAGCATCTGCCCGCGGAATTGCAGCATCTGGCCGGGGCCGGTGCGCGGTACTGCGCCCGGCAGCACGCCCGGGAACGACGCCCCTGGCGCCCGGGTGGCGATGGGCGGCGGGGCCGCGTGTGCAGCGGGCGCCTCGGCGGCAGCAGCTGGGGTGGGCGGGCTGGGCTCGTCGCTCGGCAGCTGCAGATCGCCGGTCTTGGCCAGCAGCTTGGATTTGGTGCTCATCGTCGCCCTCCTTCAGCGTGGCAACCGGGTTGCCACTCGCCATAATTCCTTGCCGCACAAGCTGGCAACCGGGTTGCCAGCGCGTTCCTTTGGGGGCGCCCGATCATGCCGCGGCAGCCGCTGCGCGGGCGCGCAGGAGCCTCGACGACCGATTCCTCGATCAAGTCGACGAATCGGTCGTAGGCGTCCACCGCCCGCTTGTACGTCTTGGCCGCGCCGTCGTAGCGCTGCACGTCGTACACCGTCGCGAACTCGGCCGACTTGCTGCTCGTGACCGTGGTCTTCGGGATCTCGACCGGCAGCACGAACTCCCCGTAGGTGGCCTGGATCCACTGGCGCACCGCCGGTGAAGCGGCGTCGGCCTGATCGACACGGCTCAGCAGCACGTGCAGGAAATCGAAGGCCTTGCGCGCTCCGGTCGGATCCTGCTGGTCGAGGTTGCCGCCCAGGTCGGCGAGCAAGGACCAGAACTGCGCCGAGCTGGCGAAATCCAGTCCGCTGGGCGGAATCGGCACGACGATGCCATCGGCCGCCCACAGGCCATTGATCGTCACGTAGCTCAGCGACGGCGGCGTGTCGATCACGATCACGTCGTAGAGGTCCCGCACCGGCTCAAGGCCGTCGGCCAGCACGCTCCAGAACCGGGCCGACGAGTCGCGCATCTGCATGGAGGGCAGGGCGAATTCAGCGCTGAACAGGAAGGGGCTGCCGCCACCAGGTCGATGCCATCCCAGTAAGTGGAGCGGATCGCCGGCGTGATGTCCCGGGTCTCGCCGTGGCACAGCGGCGAGATCGTCATGTCCTCGCTGACGTCGGTCTCCGGCAGGATGCCGTGCAACGTGGTCAGCGATCCCTGAGGGTCGATGTCGATCGCCAGCACACGATGGCCGCGCAGACTCAGGCCTTGCGCCAGGATCATCGAGCTGGTGGTCTTGCTGACGCCGCCCTTGAAGTTGGCCACGGCGATGCAGACGGCGCGCTGCCCCTTCGGCCGCATCTTTTCGCCGCGGTAGGCCCGCGCCCAGGCGCGCGCCTCGGGCAGCGTGAACTCGCGCTTGCCGCCGGTGGGCGTCAACTGCCCGGCGGGCAGGTCGCCCTTGGTCAGCCGGTAGTTGATGTGCGGCTTGTCGACGCCGCACAACGCGGCCAGCTGAGCAGTGGTGAACACCGGCGCCACCTTGCGCGACTCCGGCGCGAGCAGGCGCTGGCGAATCTGGCCGACCATGCTCTCCGCACGCGCAGCCAGCGCCTGGATGCGGCGCATGTCGATGATCGCGCGCGGCGCCAGGGCAGGGGAGGGAGGGTCGGTGGCAACCTGGTTGCCAGTCACCAGCGCGGTCGGTTCGGCCTGGGAAGACGTCGCCATGATGGATTCCTTCTAGACGGTTTTCGGCTAGTGTACCGATATCCGTCTAATCTCCGAAATCCATTCGTCTCTTCTGCTTCCAAAGTGGAGAGAGTTTGGGGAACAGGCTCGCCGCCCGCCCGCATCATGCCCGCAACTGTGAGAGGAGTTGGGATTCCTGACCGCTGCAAGACATGCGCGCCGGCGCTGAACGCCGTCCGGATCGAGGCAACCGGCCCGGTTGCCCACATCCACTCCGCGAGATCCCCAAAGACTCTCCACTTCTGGCCGCCAGCTGCCCATATCCCCTCACCGAGATCCCCAAACACTCTCCACGAGAAGCCCATATCCACTCCGCCGAACGAGCCCAAGTCCTTGTCCCACTACAACAAATGGCTCGGTCAACTCTTCAAGTGTTCAAGATCCTGTTCTTCTAACTCTCAAGGCGCCTCCAGCGCAGTCATCCACCAAACTGTGAGTTGACACAATCACAATACCCGGCAACGATGCCCCCAATGCTTCTCACCGAGGTCAGCGGTTGAGTACGCCAGACGATCACACCAACGACAAACCCGCCGCGAGCCCGCCGCCGCATCGCCAGCGGCGTTCGGGCGAGCTCGCCTCGGTGCCCGAGGAGCAGTCCGTTGCCAAGGCCAACGAAGCCATCGCCATCCGGCCCAAGCGGGGCAAGCTGACGCTGCTGTCGCGGCGCATCTACAACGTCTTCCTCTATCACGCGCAGCGCCAGGGCGTGGACCGGCAGGAGTACAGCATCCTGCTGTCGGAGCTGATCGACGACGCACGCTTCACCTCGCACAACACCGAGCTGCTGAAGTCGCATATCCGCGACATGCAGGCCACCACCATCGAGTGGCATACCAGCAGCGGCGGGGCGCGGCAATGGACTTCCACCCAGCTGCTCGGCCCGGTGGTCATCGACGAACCCGGCCGTGGCCAGGCCTGCACCATCACCTGGAGCTACCCGGAGCCGATCCGCGAGCGCCTGCTCAAGCCGGCCCAGTACACGCGCGTGCTCGAGATCAGCTCGCAGATGCGCAGCTATGCCGCCGCGGTCCTGTACGAACTCGGCGCGCGCTACCTCACGTCGCCAAGCCGGCTGACCATGCGCGAGGACGTGATCTGGTGGGCCTCGGTGCTGACCGGCCGCAGCGACATCACTACCGTCGACTACCGCATCCTCCACCGCGATACCATCAAGAAGGCGCTGGCCGAGCTCGACACGCTCAGCGAAGACTTCCGAATGGAAGTGGTCGAGCACAAACGTGGCCGCAAGGTCGAGGAACTGCAGTTCCGCGTCGTGCCCAAGCCGCAGGCCAGCCTCGAGGGCCTGATGCAGTCGGCGCGCAACGTGTTCGACCTGGAGCTCGTCGAGCGCATCGTCGCCATCGGCCTGAAGCGGCCCGACGCGCAGGACATGTACGCCGTGACCGACGAGGGCGTGCTGCGCGCAGCGGTCGAGCATGTCGAGCAGCGCATGAAGAATGCTGCGCTGCCGCCGCTGAAGTCGCCGGCCGCCTATCTGCGCGACGCCCTGAAGAAGCAATACGCCGGGGCAGGGGAGGGCGCTGCCGCCGCGCGCGAGGCGCCGCCCAAGGTACCGTCGGTCAGCGAGAAGCTGCAGCGCCTGCGCGAGGAATGGCAGTACTACAAGGCCACCGAGGCGAAGAACCTCTTCAACGAGTGGCCCGAGGAGCGCCGTGCCGCCCAGATAACGCGCTTCGAGGCAGAGCGCCCGGTCGACTGGCCTCGCCGATCGCCCGCGCCTGGCGGCGCGACGGCATCCACAGCCGCATCGCCGCGAGCAGCTTCTACCGCTGGCTGGCCAGCGAGCTCTGGCCGGGTGAAGTGACCGACAAGGAACTGCTCGAGTTTGCGGTGGCGCGCGGCGCGTAGGCAGGCTGCGGCGTGCGGCCGTCAGGGGCCCGCACCCGCGCGTTACTCGCGCTCCCGAGCCCCGAATCGCTCACGCGAGCGCTGTCTGGCCTTGGCCGCCTGCACCTCCCGGTTGCGCGGCGGAGACGAGGTGCTCAGCGAGGCGATCAGCGTGCGCGCCGAGGCCGCCACCTGCTCCACCGCGAGATCGAAGGCCGCCTGATTGGCTTGCGACGGCACGTTGAAGCCGCTGAGCTTGCGCACGAACTGCAGCGAGGCATCGCGGATCTCCAACTCGGTGGCCGGCGGCTCGAAGTTGAAGAGGGTGCGGATGTTGCGGCACATGATCGGCGCGCCGCTACCGCTGTGCCGGTGCCAGGCCACCAGCGCATTGGCGTGTCCGTGGCCGAGCTGGTGCTCGGTCTTCAGCAACTGCACCAGTTCCATGTGCTTGAGCGGGCCGGCGGCGCGAAGCACCTGCATCCAGTGATCGATCGACTGACCGTACTTCTTCTCGATGGAGGGGAAGTACGACGCCGGGCCGGTGACCTTGGCTTGGGTTGCCATCAGAGCCTCCTCGCTGGGGTTGTCGACAGCACGACGAACGGGGTGGGCCGGGATCGACCGAGCCGCCCAGGCCTCAGCGTTCGGCCGGTGGCGACTCGTTGCTCGCGCGGTAGGCGCTCGCGCGCTCGGTCTCGATCGGTCGGATCTCGTAGCTCAGCCCACAGGCCAGGCATGGGTTCTGCGATGCGATGCCTGCGGCTTCCTCCAGGTTGGCAGCGACGATGAACCAGTAGCCGCCGATGATCTCCTTCGCTTCGGTGAAGGGCCCGTCGGTGATGCCCGCGCGCGTCACCAGCCGGCGGCCGGTGGCCAGCCGCTGGCCGCGCTTGAAGCGGCCTTCGGCCACGAGGCGCTCGTACCAGACGTAGAAGGCATCGATGGCGGCCTGGATCTCCTCGGGCGATCGGGCCGGATCCCAGTGGCCGCGTGACAGCAGCAGATGGTCTTTGAGCTCATGGGAATCCGACATGTGAATCTCCGATCAAGAGGGCTATGACGTGCTGCCACTGTCCTTCGCATTCCAGAACCGCTCCATCGAGATGTAGGTGAAGGAGGCAGTCCAGCCGATCAGCAGCAGGCCGTTGAGTGCCTCGACGCCGGCGAGCAAGCGTACCGGGCCGGTGGGCGTGACGTCGCCGAAGCCGAGCGAGGTGTAGGTCTCGGCGGAGAAGTACAGCGCCGCCGAGAACAGCGAATCGTTGGCGCCGGCGAGGTGGCCGGCGCCAAAGTGGCCGATCAGCACGTAGACGGCGATGCCGTACAGCAGGATCTCCAGCGCATGGGCGACGAAGGCGGCGGCGATCACCACGAGCAGCTTGAAGCGGTCCGGCATGCCGAGCTGCGGCAGCCGCGTATTCAGCCCGCGCAGCACCTCGTAATGCAGGAAGCCCGTGGCCACGACCAGGAAGGCGGCAGCGATGATGACGGCCAGCATGAGCGGTACGGCGCGGGTGGCGGCTACAGCGCGGCGGCGGCGCGGATCACGGTGATGCCGGCAGCCGCTGCCAGCCGGCACCGATGCGCTTGAGCAGCGCGGTGTCCAGCGTTCGCGAGGAACTCGTGGCCGAACGACCGAAGCCGACCACGAAGGCATGCGCCGGCAGCGCCACCACCAGCAGCATCGCCACGATCAGCTCGAAGCCGCCTTCGGCGCCAGGGCCGCCCCAGCGGGCCCAGATGAAGGGCGGGCAATGGCGGCCAGGGCGCCGGCGAGTGCCGCGGTCAGCGGGGTCGGAGTGATGCTCATGAGGAAGATGCGGGGGAGGGGGCGGCCGACTGCGGCAGGCCGAACACCTTGTCGAACGCCCAGGTGAAGACGATGGCGTAGACGAAGAAGAAGGCCAGGATGCCGAGATCGGCGACGAAGGCCTTGAGCAGCGTGGTCTCCAGCCAGTACGCCATCACCGGCACGAGCAGGAACACCAGGCCGCCCTCGAAGCCGATGCCATGCGCGAGGCGCCGCTTGAACGAGCGGCCCTTGACAGCCTGCTCCGGCCTCCCAGGCCTCGAAGAGACCGTTGAACACGTAATTCCAGGCCAGCGCGATCGTCGACATGACCACCGCCAGCGCGAGCGACGAACCGACCGGCTGCTCGAACAGCAAGCTCATCGCCGGGCCGACGAAGGCGATGGCGAAGGCCTCGTAGAGCACGGCCTGGACGACGCGGCGGGTGGTGGGCGACATGGCGGCGATTCTGCCTGCCGACGGCGTACGATCCCCGTCGCATCGGGAGGACGGCCATGAAGATGCTTCTGGGGATGCTCGCAGCGCTTGCATGTCTGGCGGGCCCGGCCACGGCGCAGCAGCCGCCGGCGTCCTACGACGCCGAACTCGCCGCCCGCACCGGCGCCGATGACCTGGGCATGCGCAGCTACGTGCTGGTGGTGCTGAAGACCGGCCCGAACCGCATGCCCGACGGGCCGGAGCGCGACGCGATGTTCCGCGGGCACTTCGCCAACATGAAGCGCCTGTCCGACGAAGGCAAGCTGGTGCTCGCCGGCCCGTTCGACGGCGTGGACGGCTGGCGCGGGCTGTTCATCTTCGCGGTCAAGGACATCGAGGAGGCGAAGCTGCTCTCGGCCACCGACCCGGTGCTGGCGCAGGGCGAGATGGTGGCCGAGTTCCACCGGTACTACGGTTCGGCCGCGCTGATGCTGGTGCGCGAGGCGCACGAGAAGATCGCGAAGAAGCGCTTCTGAGCGTCCGCCGACCTAGCGGATTCTCGTCCAGCGTGCACGGCACCGGTCAGTCGACCCGGGCCGTGCGGGCTCATTCGGCGAAGGCGCTGCAAGCCGGCGCGCGCGAGGGCATCGTGCGGTCCGCATCTGCGACCACCCCCATTGCTGCGATGACCCACTGGCTTGCCGCTCTCGACCGCCGCCTCGCGCGGCTCTTCAGCATCCTCGAAAAGGGCACGCTCGAAGCGCGGCGGATCCGCGAACCGCGCCCCTGACGCGGCTCAATCCGGACGAGCCGTCGCCTCCCGCTCCCGCGCCGCGCACACCAGAAAGGCGCGCAGGTCACCCCACAGCGATTGCGCCAGCCTCACCCCGCGCGCCGGCATCGAACAGAAAGTCCGAGGCCAGCTCGCGCACCGTGTAGAGCTCCAGATACTCGCGTACGGGCTCGCCCTCGAAGCTGTGCGGCACCTTGCCGAAACAGGTGACTTCCACCCCGCGGCGCGTGAAGCCGCTGAGCGCGGCCGCGTAGATGCGCTGGTACTCGGCCGCATGCGCCTCGGGCAGCATGAAGACGCAGGCGAATTCGCTGACGTTCAGGTTGCACCACAGGTGCAGCGTGTCGCTCTGGGCGTTCTTCACTTCGTAGGTGACGGAAGTGCGCTCGGCCGAGACGCGGCGCATCGCCATCGGCGCGGAGGCCTCCAGCTCCCGCAAGGCAATGCCGTCGACCTGAGCCAGCGGCCGGCCGGGGCGGCACAGGTCGCGCGTCAGGAAGCGAACGGTCTCCTTCTCGATGCGCTCGAACGAGTTCGACGACGCATACAGCAGCACCAGCACCCAGGCCGCGGCCGCCGTCAGCAGCAGCTTGAGCAGTTCCAGGCTGGCTGCGCCCAGCTCGGCCGGCCCGCCCAGATGCGGTGCCCACCAGAAGCCGGCCATCGACACGACGACGAGGCCGAGCAGCGCGAGCGAGATGACCCAGCGCTGGGCGGAGCTGAGGAACAGGAACTTCTTGGCGTCCATCCGGGGGCATCGTGAGCGTGGCGTCGGGAGGGCGATTATTCCCGCCGCACGCATGGCGCTTGACACGATCCAATGTTTCCAGAATCATAGAATCATGAACGAAAAAGCCGCCGTCCTTGCACTGGCCGCGCTTGCCCAGGAGGCGCGCTTGCGGGTGTTTCGCGCGCTCGTCGGCGCAGGCCCCGAAGGCATGACGCCCGGCGCGCTGTCGGCGATGCTCGACATCCCGGCCTCGACGCTGTCCTTCCACCTGAAGGAACTGGTCCACGCGGATCTGGTGAGCGTCGAGCGCGAGGGGCGCAACCTCCATTACCGGCCTGCGCTCGGCCGCATGAACGAGCTGCTGGCCTACCTCACTGCGCACTGCTGCATGGGGCAGCCCTGCGCCCCTGGCGCTGCCAAGCGCCGCTCCACCTGCTGACCCGGAGGATTCGATGAAGCGCTTCCATGTCCACGTCCATGTCGACGATCTCGCCCGCAGCATCGGCTTCTATTCGAAGCTCTTCGCCGCGGAGCCGACGCGTGTCGAGAACGACTATGCCAAGTGGATGCTCGACGACCCGCGCATCAACTTCGCCATCTCCACCCGCGGCGCGAAGGCCGGCATCGACCACCTCGGCTTCCAGACCGACGACGCCGAAGAGCTCGCCGAGCTGCGCGCGCGCGCCGAGGCCGCGGACATGGCGCTGCTCGACGAAGGCGAGACCACCTGCTGCTATGCGCGCAGCGAGAAGCACTGGGTCACCGATCCGCAGGGCATTGCCTGGGAGCAGTTCCACACGCTGGGCAACATCCCGGTGTTCAACGAAGGCGCGAAGCCGGCCGAGGCGGCGGCTGCCTGCTGCACGCCGACGACGCGAGGCAAGCCGGTCGCCATCCCGGTGAAGGCCGCGGGCTCCTGCTGCTGAGCGTGCCGGCATGACGGTCCATGTTCTGATCCTGTGCACGCACAACTCGGCGCGCAGCGTGCTCGCCGAGTGCATGCTCAACCACCTCGCCGCGAAGCTCGGCCAGGACGTGCGGGCGCACAGCGCCGGCAGCGCGCCGAGCGGGCGCATCAATCCGTTCGCGCTCGAGGCGCTGGAGAGCGCCGGCATCGACACCCGCGGCTGCCGCAGCAAGAGCTGGGACGAATTCAGCGGCGAGGGCGCGCCGCCGCTGTCGATCGTCATCACGGTGTGCGACAGCGCGGCGGCCGAGCAGTGCCCGGTGTTCTTCGGCGGTGCCGGTGGCCAGCCGGTCAAGGTGCACTGGGGCTATCCCGATCCTTCGAACGCCGAGGGCGGCGACGACGGCAAGCGCCGCGCCTTCGAGCTGACCCGCCAGGCGATCGGCTACCGCATGCTGCAGCTGCTGGCGTTGCCGCTGCAGACGACGGATCGCGCTGCGCTGCAGGCGGCGCTCACCAGGATCGGGCGCAGCTGACATGAATGTCTTCGAGCGCTATCTCACCGTCTGGGTGACGCTGTGCATCGTCGTCGGCATTGCGCTGGGTCAGCTGCTGCCGGGGCCGTTCCAGGCCATCGGCCGCATGGAGTTCGCCCGGGTCAACATCCCGGTCGGCCTGTTGATCTGGGTGATGATCATCCCGATGCTGCTGAAGGTGGACTTCGGCGCGCTGCATCAGGTGAAGCAGCACTGGCGCGGCATCGGGGTCACGCTGTTCGTCAACTGGGCGGTCAAGCCCTTCTCGATGGCGCTTCTGGGCTGGATCTTCATCCGCCACGTCTTCGCGCCCTACCTGCCGGCCGAGCAGATCGACAGCTACATCGCCGGGCTGATCCTGCTGGCTGCCGCGCCGTGCACGGCCATGGTGTTCGTGTGGAGCCGCCTGACCAACGGCCATCCGCTCTTCACGCTGAGCCAGGTGGCGCTGAACGACACCATCATGGTGTTTGCCTTCGCGCCCATCGTCGCGCTGCTGCTTGGTCTGTCGTCGATCACGGTGCCGTGGGACACGCTGCTGACCTCGGTGGTGCTCTACATCGTGATCCCGGTGTTGATCGCGCAGGCTGGCGCAAGGCGCTGCTGGCCAGAGGGCAGGCAGCCTTCGAGGCCACGCTCGCAAACATCGGCCCGTGGTCGATCGCCGCGCTGCTGGCCACGCTGGTGCTGCTGTTCGCCTTCCAGGGCGAGGCCATCCTGAAGCAGCCGCTGGTGATCGCGATGCTGGCGGTGCCGATCCTGATCCAGGTGTTCTTCAACTCGGCCCTGGCCTACGGGCTCAACCGCCGGCTCGGCGAATCGCACAGCGTCGCCTGCCCGTCGGCGCTGATCGGCGCGAGCAACTTCTTCGAGCTGGCAGTGGCCGCCGCGATCAGCCTGTTCGGCTTCGACTCGGGCGCGGCATTGGCCACGGTGGTGGGCGTGCTGATCGAGGTGCCGGTGATGCTGCTGGTGGTGCGCATCGTCAACCGCAGCAAGGGCTGGTACGAGGCCGGTATCCTGCCGCGATGAAGACCCAGTACTACACCGCCACCAGCCTCGACGGATTCATCGCCACCGAAGACGACTCGCTGGACTGGCTGTTCCCCCTCGGCGACGTCAACGACACCAGCTACCCGGCCTTCGTGGCCGAGGTGGGTGCGCTGGCGATGGGCGCGTCGACCTACGAATGGATGCTGCGCCATGCCGAGACGGTGGCCGCGGAGACCGGATCGGCGTGGCCCTATGCGCAGCCGACCTGGGTCTTCACGACGCGCACGCTGCCGGCCATCCCCGGTGCGCAACTGCATTTCGTCCGCGGTGACGTTCGCTCCGTGCACGCGGCCATGCGGGAAGCGGCCGGAGGCAAGAACCTGTGGATCGTCGGCGGCGGTGACTGGCCGGGCAGTTTCACGATGCCGGGCTGCTCGACGAAATCATCGTGCAGGTCGGCTCGGTGACGCTGGGCCGCGGCAAGCCGCTGCTGCCCCGGCGCATCACCAGCCCGGCGCTGAAGCTGGTGTCGGTGCGGCAGGTCGGCACCGGCTTTGCGGAACTCCGCTACGAGGTGGCGTCGCGCGGCGCGATGTCGAAGTGAAGCACGTCCTCGCGGACGCCGAGCTTCGTGTACAGCGCGATGGCCGCATCGTCGCCGTGGTCGGCCTGCACGAAGATGACGTAGATGCCGCGGGTGTGGGCCAGCCGCTTGAGCCGCTCGATCATTGCCGTGGCCGCGCCGCGGCGGCGGTGGCCGGCATCGACCGCCGGTCGTAGATGTAGAACTCCGAGCGCGCCTGCTCGAACTTGGGCAGCACGTAGCCGGCCAGGCCGCCGACGACCTTCTGGCCGATCTGCGCGACGATGGCCACGAAGGTGTCGCTGCCGAGCAGGCGCTGCAGGTAGCGGTCTTCCGGCTGCTTGTGCGCGTAGGTCGCCTCGTCGCCGAATTCGCGCCCGAAGAGGTTCAGCATGGCGCGGGCCAGGGCGACGTCGTCCGCCGTGAGCACACGAACGTCGATCGTCTCGGGCCGGGTGGAAGCACTCATCCGTCCTGACCTTCACGTTCTGCGCGGCGCGAGCCGACGCGGGCGCTTTTCCAGCGCATTGGTGGAAGCGGCCTTCAGCAGCCGCTGGAACGAAGGGCACTCCGCATGGCTGGCCGCGGGGCAGACCGCGGCATGGCGCAGCCCTTCGATCATGGCCTTGAGCCGCCGCACCATCCGCTCGAGTTCGTCGGCCTTGGCCGACAGCATGCGCCTGTCGATGTTCAGCGTCCCGCCGGGCGTGAACATCAGGCGGATCTCCTCCAGCGAGAAGCCGGCGGCCTGCCCGAGCGAGATGAGCGCGAGCTGATCGAGCACCGCAGGGGAGAACTTGCGCCGGGCGCTGTCGGACTCCAGCGAGCGGATCAACCCCTTGCGCTCGTAGTAGCGCAGCGCCGAGGCGGCCACGCCCGATTTCCGGGCGACTTCGGAAATATCCACGCGGGCCCTTGACTTGAAGTTGACTTCAACTTCTATGCTGACTTCATCGCATCGACGAGTCAACCGACCGGAGGATTTCACCATGCACAGAATGCCCCTCATCGCCCACGTCGCGGGGTCGGCCTCGGAGCCACCGCCGTGATGGACCTGTGGCTGATCCTCCTGTCCCGCCTCGGGCTGCCCTCGTCCGGCTTCGGCTGGTGGGCCGCTGGGTCGGGCACTTCGCGCAGGGCCGATTCGTTCATGCCGGCATCGCCCGATCGCAGCCCCTGCGCCACGAGCAGGCACTGGGCTGGATGACCCACTATGCCGTCGGCCTCGTCTACGCCGCATTGCTGGCGGCGGTGGTGGGCGAGGGCTGGTTCTCGCAGCCGACCCTGATCCCGGCCGTGGCCTTCGGTGCGCTGACGGTCGTGGCGCCGTGGTTCGTGATGCAGCCGGCCATGGGCGCCGGCTTCATGGCGAGCAGGACGCCGGATCCCCTGAAGAACGCCCTGCGCAGCCTGGCCAACCACACCGTCTTCGGCATCGGCCTGTACCTCGCCGCCGCCGCACTGGATTCCATCACCCCTCTGGAGATCACCCCATGAGCAGACTCGCCATCGTCTATCACAGCGCCCACGGCCACACCGAGCACATCGCCCACCACATCCTGGCCGGCGCACTGGGCGTCGAAGGCGTCGAGGCGGAGCTCCTGCGCGCCGAGGAGATGGCCGGCACGCCGGATCGGCTGGTCGACTACGACGGTTTCGTCTTCGGCTCGCCGACCTACCTCGGCGGTGTCTCGGGGCCGTTCAAGGGCTTCATGGATTCAACGGGTCGGCTCTGGCGCACGCAGCAGCTCAAGGGCAAGCTGGCCGCCGGCTTCACCGTGTCGTCGCTGCCGTCGGGCGACAAGCAGTCGACCCTGCTGTCGATGTTCGTGTTCAGCATGCAGCATGGCATGCTGTGGGTCGGCAACCCGATCCTGCCCGAGCAGCACAGTGGCGTACCCCATGACGAAGCTGCGAATCGGCTGGGCTCGTGGTCGGGGCTGATGGCCCAGGCGGGCCACTCGGCGCCGGCCGACGCCTTCGTGCCGGGCGACGTCAAGACCGCGCGCATGTTCGGCCGCCACGTCGCCCAGAGCCTCGCGCGCATGCTGGCGGATGTGTGAACGGCGTGGCCAGGAGAACGAGGATGCTTCCGCAGAAATATGCGCCCTTGCTGTTCGGCCTGATCCTCTCAGGGCTGATGTCGCTGCTGGTGTCGGGCATCACGACGTGGCGCGCGGTCGGCTTCAGCGAAGGCTATGCCAGCCTGTGGGCCAGTGCCTGGGTGACGGCCGGCTCGTGGCCCTGCCCGCGATGCTGGTGGTGGCGCCGCTGGCGCGCCGCCTGGTGGCCGCGCTCGTCGAGAGGCCGGCATGACGCTGGGTCTTCCCCTTGATGCCGAGCGGGTGGTGCTGCGCCGCCTGCAGCCCGGCGATGAACCGCGCTTCGCGGCCTACCGGGCCGATGCGGAACTCGCCCGCTACCAGGGCTGGAGCCCGATGACGCCAGAAGAGGCGCGTGCCTTCATCGCCGCGGCGGACGAGGCGCCCACGCTGGGCGCCGGCACCGGCACCAGCTGGCGATCGCCGAGCGTGGCAGCGACCTGCTGCTCGGCGACATCGGCCTGTGCGGCCGCGAGAACGGCGAGGTGGAGCTGGGCTTCACGCTGATGCACGCGGCGCAGGGCCGCGGCATCGCCACCGAAGCGCTGCGAGCGCTCGTGCAGGCGCTGTTCCGGTTCCCGCAGGTGCGCTGCGTCGTGGCCGAGACCGACGAGCGCAACCGCGCCTCGATCCGAGTGCTGGAGCGCCTGGGCATGACGCTCGTCGAGCGCCGTGAGGCGGTGTTCAAGAACGAGCCCTGCGTCGAGCTGCGCTACCGGTTGGCGCGTTGACTTCGGCGTGAGCGGTGCCGGGCGGTTTCAGCGCAGGCGCAGCCGCACGCTCTTGCGCGTGCGCTCGAAGAAGTCGTCGGGCTTGCGCCGCACCCAATCGAGAAAGCGCGCCATCTGCGGATGGACGCGCAGCGCCTCGACGACGCGGTAGTCGCGTTCCGGCTCGGCCTCGGTGAAGGGCGCATGCACCGGGCGGTGGCAGATGCGATGCAGCCAGACCGTGTGCACACCGCCGTGCGAATTCGGGATCAGCGGGTGCGCACCGCGCCTCGCCGGGGCGCCACCGCCGCGTCGTGCGGAAACTGCGCGGCAAAGTCGGCCGCGATCTGCGCGCCGGAAGCCTGCGAGACGGGCGCCGGCCTCGCCACTGGAAACCGCTGCCGCCACAGCCGCTGCAGCTCCGCGAAGTAGGAGTCGCCACGGTCGACGGCGATGGTGCGCAGACCGGCCGATTCAGCCTGGTGGATCACCGGCACGATCAGGCTCATCGTGAAGCCCAGCCTCCGGTTCCAGGCGCCGAACCAGCGCAGCTTCTCCAGCGGGCGGCTGAAGTCGAGGAAGAAGGCGCCGCCGTCGATGCAGTCACCGCGCTGGGTGGCGGCGATCTCGTCGGGGTGCGCACCGAGTTGCAGCAGAAGAAGGGCCATGGGTCGGTCACAAGCGCGGTTGCCGGACGGCCGCCACCCGGGCCGCCTCGCCGAGCGCAGCATACGCCCGCGCCCCGGTGGTCGGGGCCCGTGGTCGAATCGGCGAGCCGCCGTTCGTCGAAAGGCTGCGAGGCGAGCCTCCGCAGTGCGACGCCCGCTCAACCCCACAGGAGACAAGCCATGTCCTACATCGACGGTTTCGTGATCGCGGTGCCCACCGCCAACAGGCAGAAGTTCATCGAGCACGCGCGGCAGCTCGACCCGGTCTTCATCGAGCTCGGTGCGCTGCGCGTGATCGAAGGCTGGGGCGACGATGTTCCCGACGGCAAGCTCACCGACTTCCGCCGCGCGGTGCAGGCCACCGCCGACGAGACGGTGGCCTTCTCGTGGGTGGAGTGGCCCGACAAGGCCACGCGCGATGCGGCGATGAAGAAGATGATGGAAGACCCGCGCATGCAGCCCTCGCACCCCGACCACCCGCCGATGCCCTTCGACGGCAAGCGCATGATCTTCGGCGGCTTCGTTCCGGTGGTGGAGGTGAAGGCCTGAGTGGCGGCACTGCCCGAGAATGCGGGGTCTGTTCGTACAACAACCGCCGGCACTGCCCATGATGCTGGCCTGACCCCAGGGAGAACCATTGATGACCCTCGATCGACGCCACTTCCTCGCCGGTGCCGCGGGCGCGTCCGCTTCCTTGCTGGCCGGCTGCGCCGCGCCCGCATCGACGCTGCTGCCCCCGCTCGTCGGCATGCCCACCCAGACCCTGCTGCCCAAGGGCGCCTCGCCGCGCATCGTGGTGGTGGGCGGCGGCTGGGGCGGCCTCACGGTGGCCAAGCAGCTGCGACTGCTCGCGCCGCAGGCCGAGGTGGTGATGCTCGAGCGCAACCCGGTGTTCTTCTCCTGCCCGCTGTCCAACAAGTGGCTGATCGACGTCGTCGACACCAGCTTCCTCACCCACGACTACCTGCGCGTGTCGGAGCGCCACGGCTACCGCTTCGTGCAGGGCGAGGTGCTGGAGGTGGATCGCGCAACGCGCCGCGTCGTCACCACGCAGGGCCAGCTCGACTACGACTACCTCGTGATCGCCGCGGGCATCCGCTACAACTACGAAGCCCTGGTTCGGCAACGACCGCCGCGCCGCCGATGCCACCAAGGCGCGCTTCCCGGCCGCCTACGTGCCCAATGCCGAACACTTCGCGCTCAAGCGCGCGCTGCACGACTTCAAGGGCGGCGACTGGGTGATGAACCTGCCGCCGCCGCCGCAGCGCTGCCCGCCCAGCCCTACGAGCGCGCCTGCCTGGTCGCCCGGCACTTCAAGACGAACAAGATCAAGGGCCGCGTCACCATCCTCGACCACAAGCCGCGCATCGCGCCGATCGGCGTGGGCTTCAAGGCGGCCTTCGAGGAGCTCTACAAGGACTACATCACCTACGTGCCGAATGCGCAGGTGCAGGAGGTCGACCCGTTCAACAAGCGCATCAAGACCAGTGCCGGCGACATGCGCTTCGACCATGCCGTGCTGATGGCGCCGCACCGGGCTGCCGACATCGCCTGGAAGGCCGGCACGGTGGGCACCGGCGCCGACGGCAAGCCCAGCGGCTGGGCCGACGTGGAGCCGCGCCGCCTGCACCTGAGGAACGACGACCGCGTCTATGTGATCGGCGATGCGGTGGGTGCCGTCTCGCCGACCTTCCGCTTCTACCCGAAGAGCGGCCACGTGGCCAATTCGCATGGCCACATCGTCGCCGGCTACATCGCGCAGCGGCTGGCCGGCAAGGAGCCTGAGCTCAAGCTGCCCGACAACCTCTGCTACATGCTCGTCAACGGCAGCCCGCGCGAGGCGATCAGCGTGCAGTTCGACTACACGGTCAATGCGCAGGGCGTGATCGAGCAGCAGCAGATCGACGACAACGACCGCCGCGCCGAACTGGTCAGCGAGAACTTTCGCTGGGCCGGGCTGAAGTTCGAAGACATGCTTGCCTGACAGCTAGCCAGCCGCCTGACGCGGCCCCAGCTCGCCGAGCTTGCGGTACAGCGTGTTGCGGCTGATGCCGAGCCGGCGCGCCGCCACCGGCCGCGTGATCGCGCAGGCTGCCGCCGGCAACCTGATCCCGGCGACGCTGGAGCGGGGCGGCAAGAGCCCGAACATCTTCTTCGAGGACATCGCCTCGGCCGACGACGCGCTGTTCGACAAGGCGATCGAGGGCCTGGTGCTGCTCGCGTTCAACCAGGGCGAGGTGTGCACCTGCCCGAGCCGCACGCTGATCCAGGAATCGATCTACGACCGATTCATGGCGCGTGCGCTCGAGCGCGTGAAGGCCATCAAGCAGGGCAGCCCGCTGGACACCGACACGATGATGGGTGCGCAGGCTTCGGCGATGCAGATGGACAGGATCCTCTCGTACATGGAGCTCGGCAAGCAGGAGGGCGCGCAAGTGCTCACCGGCGGCGGCAAGGCGCAGCTCGGCGGCGACCCGCCGTCGGCTACTACATCCAGCCGACGCTGTTCAAGGGCAACAGCTCGATGCGCATCTTCCGCGAGGAGATCTTCGGGCCGGTGCTGGCAGTCACCACCTTCAAGAACGAGGAGGAAGCCCTGGCCATCGCCAACGACACGCCGTACGGGCTGGGCGCCGGCGTGTGGACACGCGACGGCAGCCGCGCCTTCCGCATGGGCCGCCAGGCCCGAAGCTCGACAATGCGCCCATGAACCCGCTGTTCATGCGCGCGTGTCGTTGCGCCGCGGCCGTCGCGATCGGGGCCGTGGCGATGCATGCGTCGGCCACGGCCGCCGCGCCCGACGCACCGCCATCGGCGCAGACGCAGCTGCACAGGCTCGACGGCCACCGCGTGACGCTCGATGTCTACCCGGCCCTCGGCGCGGTGCGCGGCGCCGCCATCCTCTCGCACGGCTTCACGCGCAGCCGGCAGACCCTGGCCGGCCATGCGCAGGCGCTGGCCGAGGCCGGCGTGCTGGCGCTGACGCCCGATCTGCCCTGCACCTTCGACTTCCCTGCAATGCCCGCGCGCTGGCCGCGCTGGTGGGCCTGCTGCGCGCGGGCGGCGTGTTCGGCGAACCCGTCGACAAGGTGATGCTGGTCGGTTTCTCGGCGGGTGGGCTGTCCAGCCTGCTGGCGGCGGACACGCCGGGGGTGGTGGGCTTCGTCGGCCTCGATCCGTTCGACCGCACGATGCGCGGCGCCGCCGAGCCGCTGGGCCCGGGCGGCCGCGGCCCGGCTGCGCACCGAGGCGCTGCTGATGCGCGCGCCACCGTCGAGCTGCAATGCCGGTGCGGTGGCCGCGCCCTGGGCCACGGCCTTGCCGAGGCTGTGGCGCGACGAGGTGGTCGAGCAGGCCTCCCACTGCGACTTCGAGTCGCCGACCGACTGGATGTGCCGCGTGGCCTGCGGCGACGAAGACCCGGCACGCCAGCAGCGCGTGCGCCAGGGCCTGCTGGACGCCGCGGCGCGCTGGCTGCCTTGAGGGCGTGGTGCCTGGTGCGGGCGTTGAGACGCCAGCGGCTGCGCTCTTCAGCGGATCGCGTTGTTCACCTCGTCGGCCGCATCACCGGCCAGCGCGCCGAGGAACAGCAACCAGTCGCTGGTGCCGCCGGGGCGGCCGTCGGGATTCCAGATCTGCCGGTCGGTGGTGCTCGTCGTGTCGTCGGCGGCCGGATAGACGTTGGGCAGCACACGCTGCAGACCGCCGGCGAGATTGAGGCGCTGCAGCGTGGCGCGCAGCTGCGCCATGTCGTCGCCGATCAGCGAGATGTCGACACCGAGCCGGTCGGCCATCAGCTGCCGGCGCGCCTGGCGCAGCGCCGCAGGCCGGCCGCGCGCGGTGTTCTCGTCGAACAGCGCCACCGCCAGCGAGCTGTCGAAGCTCAGGCCGCGGCGCCACAGGTGGGTGCTGCCGGTGAGCAGCCACACGTCGTCGACCACCACGGTGGTCGAGGCCATGTGCAGCGGCCGGCCGGGCCCCGCGGTCGGCGTGAACAGCACGACGTTGTCGGGCGCGGCGTCGAGCAGCGTCTTCATCGCCGCGCGCACGCCGGCCGTGCGCGCCGCCTCCAGCTTGCGCGGCTGGTTCGGCAGGAACTTCTGCGGCACGCACAGCACCACGGCCAGCGCCGGGCGCTGCGCGAGCCGCGCCGTCAGCGCACCCACCAGGTCGATCAGCGCATCGCCGCTGCCGGCCGTCAGCGGATCGAGCGCCGGCGTCTCGACGTAGACGAAATCCTCGGCGCGGCCGATCGCCGCCGCGAGTGAGCGCGCCGCCTGCGCCGCGCCGTCGCGCGTCTTCAGGATGACCTGGTCGAGCGCAGCGGCCAATGCGTCGTCGTCGAAGGTCGCGGTGTCGATCATGGGGTCGAAGTCGACCGTCGGCACGGCCGACTCGATGCTGTTCTTCAGCGTGGTCCAGCTCGAGCCGGGCGTGAAGCTGCTGGTCTGGGCGACGAAGGCGCGCAGCTGCGCATCGCCGGCCACGCCGTGGGTGAGCGTTTCCAGCACGGCGGCGAAGGTGGTGTTGCCGCCCGGATCGGCCGGCACGCTCACCGGCCGCTGGGCGAGGGCGACGAAGCCGGCCAGATCGGTCGCCGCGCGCTCGCGCATCAGCGCCGCCAGCGGTGCCGCCGCGGGGCCGCTCAGCGCTGCGCCGGTGGCATGCACCTCGGGCCCGGCGGGCACGCCAGCATGGCCGAGCTGCGCGGGCAGCGCCTCGTGCAGCGCGGCCCGTCCCGGCGCGGCGGCCACGGCGCCGCTGCCGCCGGCCGGGTCGATCGCAGCGGCCTCGCGGCGCTCCATCATCGCCACCGGCTGGCCGAAGCCGCCGAGTGCATTCAGGCCGTTGCGGCCTCGGTGCAGCACGGTGGCGCCGCTGCTGGCGAGGGCGCCGCTGGCATCGATCACCTCGCCTTCGGGCGTGGCCTGGAAGGCAGGCGCGGTGACGATCAGCCGGTCGCCGCTGCCGGCGGCGTTGCGCAGTGTCGCGGCCGCCGCATCGGCCGCCACCGTGGTCGCGGTGTCGATCAGCGCATAGGCGCCGCCGGTCTCGTCCGAAGGCACGGCCAGCAAGGTCTGCCCGCTGCCCCACTGGCCGCTGCTGCGCACCAGCGCCGCGCCTTGTTCGCAGATCCAGGCGGTTCGCCCGTCGGCCACACCGGCGGACGGTGTACCGAGCGACGCGCGGGCCCCGCTGGCGATCGCCGGCCGGTCGAAGCGCTGATCGACATACAGCTTCGCATCGGCATCGGTGACCACCATCGCATCGAAGCTCATGCCCTCGAGCCCGGCCGTGCCGTCGGGCAGTGGCACCACCGCGAAGGCGCGGCCGCTGCCATCGGCGCGGCCGGCACCGCCATCGAGGCGGAAGTGCTGGCCGGTCTCGGTGTCCAGGCCCTGAGGCCAGATGCGCACCCAGGCCTGCGGCGGCAGATCGCTCACGCGCACGACGATGCGCTGGTTCGCCGCCGTGCCGCCGCTGGCCGTGCCTTCGCCCTGCAGCGCATGCACGCTATAGCTGAGCGTGGCGGGCAGCGGGCCGCTGCCGAGCGGCGGCGGCGTCAACAGGCCCCAGAGGGTGTCGAGCACCGGCGCCATCAGCTGAGCGGGCGAGCCGCTCGTCAACGCCGTCATCATCGCAGCGTGCGCTGCGTCGGCGGTGGTCAGCACCGGCGTGCCTGCGGTGTTGCGAAGCACGGCGATGCGCCGGCGCGGATCGTTCTGCGCCGCATCGCTGCGGCCCACGCCGACGAGGTGGCTTTCGAGATCGACCACCGCGATGCGCATGAAGTCGCGCGCCAGTCCGGTGGGCCACGAAGCACCGGTCCATCCGGCGAACGGCGTGGCGCCGGGTGGCGCGGCGAAGCGGCCATTGGGCAGCACGGCGATGCGCGGCAGCGGAAGGTCATCGGGCGAGGGCGCGGCGGTGAGTGCGATCGTCGGTGCGGCACCGGCGGTGTAGAGCGCGCCGCTGCTGCCCACGCGCGTCAGGTCGCCGAGGCTCAGGCGCAGGCGTTGTGGCTCCGGCAAGGCCGCTTCGTGCGCGGTGCAGAAAAGCACGCTGCGGCCGCTGGCAACGGTCGCGGTGCGCTGATCGCCGGAATCGGAATGCGCCCACAGGTTGTCGAACACCGGCGTGCTGGCGAGAAAGGCCCACCACGCGGCCACCGCGCCGGGGTCGAGCGCGCGGCCGCGCTCGTCGAAGGCCCACAGCGTGCACGACAGCGCCGCGCCGCTGCGGTTCTTCACGATCACGGCATTGCTCTTGTTCGGGCGATGCAGCTCGCGCACCGGCTCGGCGGCGTTGGCCAGCGTGCCGCCGCTGGCATCGAGGCCGAGGAAGGCGGCGCGCTCCTCGTCGTCGGTGAGGCCGGAGCCGAAGTCGTTCTCGCGCAGGCGCTCGATGTTGCTCATGCTCGAGGCCGAGGCCTGCAGAATCTCCAGTGCCAAGTGCCGCACCACCGGCCGGCCCGGCGCACCCGGAGGAACGGCCACGCCGTCGGGCGAGGGGATCTGCGCCGAGAGTGCCGACAGCCGCACTTCCACCTCGGGCAGCAGCGTGAACAGCACGACGAGGTTGCCGTCGGTGAAGGCCGGCGAGCCGTCGCCACCACGCAGCGCGGCGAGCACGCGCGGCCGCGTCGGCGTGGCAAAGGCCCAGGAGGCGAGGCCGCCGGCTGGCGCGCGCCACTCCATGCTGGCCGGCAAGCTCATCGGCACCGACAGGTTGGCGGTCGGCACGGCCAGCGTGGGCGTGCTCGCGCTGCCGTCACGGAACCAGGGGCCGATTGCCGGTGAAGCGAGGCCGAGGCTGTCGGGGGCGGGGGTCAGGGTGGCCATGGTGTCCTCGCTGCCGACCTCAGGCCAGCACGGTCTCGGCGGCGCTGCTCTCGCGGCCGATCGGGTCGATGACGACGACGCGGTAGACGCTGCCGGCCGGCACTTTTTCGCCGGTGTTGTCCGGATCCACGCCGCTGACGCTGTAGGGTGCGTTGCCCTCGAGATCGATCGTGGCCAGCAGGCGCAAGGGCAGGCCCCGATCACGCCGCATCACGCGCAACCTGTAGGGCCCGAGTTCGCCCCCGGCGGCCGTGCGGATGCGTGAAGCTCAACTGCACGTTCGTCTGGCCACCGCTCGTGCTGGGGCTGCCGCTTGCGGCGAGCGAGGTCACCGCGGCCGGTGGCAGCGGCGGCACCAGCATCACGCTGACCGGATCGGACGGCGACCCCCACGCGCCCGGCACCGGCCGGCCCGCGGCCACCGAGCCCGGTGCCGGTGCGCCTTGCGCTTCGGCCACCCAGAAGTAGTGCAGCCAGGGCTTGAGCTTCGCAGCGGGCGAGATCAGCACCGGGCCCTCGTCGACGTAGAGCGCGCTCTGCCGGCCCTTGTCGTCGGGCGCGCCCATGGTGCCGAGCGCGACGATCGGCATGCGCTGCACATCGCGCGCGCCCACCAGCGAGCGGCGCAGCCGCCATTGCACCGCCTCGGTCATGCCCTGGGTCAGCGTGATGCGCACCTCGGCGGCATAGGGCGCGGCGTTGTCGGCCATCGCGGCCGGCTTGATCTCCAGCACCGGCCGCGGCGGCGGATCGGCATTGGGCACCGCGAAGATCAGCAGCGGCAGCGAGGTCAGCGCCACGCGTGCGCCCGAGGCGCTCTCGGCCGCGATGCGGTAGACGTTGAGCACGCGCAGGCTGCCGCTGACGGCATGGCGGAAGGTCTTCTGCCCAGCCGCACCGTCGACCACTACGCCTTGCAGCCGCTCGAACAGATGGTCGGGCACCAGCGCCGGCGCATTGCGGATCAACGTGGCGCGTGCGGCCGGGTCGGTGGTGGCGGCCAGCGCCGCCGCGAGCGCGGCCTCGGGCGAACCGTTCGCCGCCGTGCCGAGGTGGCGCACGATGCGGTTCTCGTCGCTGTACCAGATGGCCACGTGGGCCTGGCCAGCCGCGGGGGTCCATGCGTACTCCACCGTCGACAGCCCGGTCACGTCGGGCCGGCCCGAATACATCAGCGTGTCGGGCACGGCGATCTGCACCGGTGGCCGCGGATCGTTCATCGTGATCACGGCCGGTTCGCTCGGCTCGGAAACTGGCTCGCGGTATCGCGCCAGCGCGCCACCGGCGCAGCTTGCGCACCTCGGTGGCGGCCAGCAGCGGGCCGGTGAACGTGAAGTCGAGCTTCGCGGGCGGCGCCAGCGGCGTGGCGATCAGCTGGCTCTGCGTGGAGACGCCGCTGGTGGTCAGGTCGGTCACCACCAGCTCGAACTCGCGCACCGCGAAGCTCGCGGGTGCGAGGCTCGCCAGCGGCGGCACCTCGACGATCACGCGCACCTCGCCGCCGCTCAGCGCCGCATTGGCCGGCTGCGCATACGACGCGCGGAACACCGGCCGCGGCGGGCGCGGGCGCGGGCCCGGCGGGTTGACCGCCACCGACCAGTCGGACCAGCGGCCGAAGCCATCCTGCTGCGCCACGCCATAGCGGATCGTGTCGGCACTCGCATTGCGATCGCTGATCTGGCCGGTGCCGGGCGCGGGCGGCGGCAAGGATTCCTCGTCGGCCGCATTGCGCCCCAGCACCAGCGGCAGGTGGAAGCCGTCGTCGTTCCGCTTGTGCAGGCTGTCGCGCTGCGCGCCGCCATCGGGTGTCTGCTTCTCGGCCGCCAGCAGCGCCGCCACGCCGACGCCGGCGAGCTGCAGCTCGACCTCGCGGCGCGCCTGCGGCACCGGCATCGGCACCCAGCCGACGTGCTGGTGCGCGGTGATCACCGGCGGCAGCATCGGTGCCGGGCTGGCGCTGCGATCGGCCACCGCCATCGTGCCGAGGCCGACCACGCTGCCCATCTCCTGCAGCGTCTTCAGCAGCTTCTTGTCCACCGGCACGTCGAGCCCCGACGCGAGCTTGATCCACGTGCCGACCCATGAACTGGTGTCCGGGTAGCGCAGTTGCGGATTCACCTGCGCGAGCAGCGCATCGAAGAACGGGTCGTTCAGCTGCGGGTCCTTGGCCGGCGGGAAATCCTGGAAGAAGCCGGCGACCCAGTAGAAGACCAGAAGCGGCGTCGGCTCCTTTGAACTCGGTATCGAGCGCCTTGTGGCCGAACAGCGCCGCCACGCCAGGATCGAAGCGCGACTGCAGCACGCGGTCGAGGCAGCGCTGCGTGAAGCTGCCGAGCGGCCGGCCGCGTTCGTCGCTGACCGGTGTCGAGCTGGTCAGCTCCAGCGGCGGGGCCGAGAGATCGGTGATGAGCCGGTCCAGATCGGGCTTCAGCGGCAGCGCGAGCGAGTTGACGCGCTTGGCTTCCCATGGCGGCGTTTCGCCCGGGGCGAGGGCCGGCGGCAGCAGGCCGAGCGTCTCCTGCAGCGGGCGGCGTTGAGGTGCCTGCTGCAGCACGCGCGCCTCTGCCCGCGCGATGGCGTTCGCAATCGCCGTGGTAGCGCGGGCCACCGGGGTGCGGCAGGTTCAGCAGCGTGAAGGGCGCCCAGTCGAGCCGCCCGACGTCGCGCTGTTCGAGCCAGCCACGCCGGCCACCGTGCCGCGCCCTTCCAGCCGGATCTGCACGAGGCCCGGTGCGCCGAAGGCGTAGGGCGGTGCAGTTCGCCGGGCCACCTCGGCCGGGCCCTGCAGCGTGGCGACGAAGGCGGTGGCGACGATGCCGCTGGCGGCCTGCGCGTGCGAGACATTCGCCGACGCCACGAGGCGCGAGCGGTCGAGCCGCGTCGCCGCGCGGCGCAGCACCGGGCCGACGGTGATCGGCCCGGGCTGCCCCGGCTGATGGGGCTCTGCGCCGCCGGCCGGATCGGCATTCACGCGCGCCCACAGGCAGGTCTGCCCGGGCGCGAGCGAGAGGTAGGCCGTCACCGGGTTGTCGGGCGTCAGCGTGAAGGGCGCGGCGAGCACGCGGCCGCGGCTGTCGACGAACACCACGTCGCTGCGCAGCTTGATCTGCCGCGCATCGCGCAGCACCGCGCGCCAGACGATGTACGGCGCGACCGGCAGGCCGAGCAGCGGGTGCGCATCGACGCGCAGATGGATGCCCGGCTGCAGGTGCGTGTCGGCCGGATCGGCCGGCAGCGCATGGGCGTTGAAGAGCGTCGGTGAGACGATGGGCAGCGGCATCACAGACCCTCCCGTTCGAGCAGCGAGGGCACGGTGCCCAGGCGCCGCGTGCCGCTGACCGTGCCTTGCGGCGTGTTGAAGCTCAGGCGCAGCGTGGGCTCCGGCGGCCCGGCCGGCACCGCGAAGGGCGCGGCCGGCCGCAGCCACACGCGCGTCCAGCGCGCATTGGCGCGGTAGGGCGTCAGCGTGTGCGCGCCGACGGCCGCAGAAGCCGGCTCGATGCGCACGCCCGGTGTCGCCACCCCGCCGACGATCACCGTCAGCTCGCGCTTCATCGGCTCGAGGCTGTCGACGAGCAGGCCTTCGACGAGCCGGTGCTGGTGGCCGCATCGAAGCGCCACAGCACGTAGCTCTTCGATTCGAGCTCGGGCAGCGCCAGCGTCTCGGCGTCGATCGCGTCGAGCGCCGCGTCGAGCGCTGCATCGCCTTCGACAAAACCGCCGGCAGGCAGCACGGCCTCATCGGGCACGACCGGTCGTCGGGCAGGAACAGGCCGGTGCTCGCGGCACCGTAGCCCAGCGCGTCCAGCATCGCCGCGGGCGACGCATAGCGCGAGGTGCGGAAGCGCGTGGCCAGCACCACCGCGCGGTCGCTGCCCTTCGTCGCGACCACGTTGAAGTCGTAGTCGGCCTCGGGCTCCAGCGGCGCGGTGACGGCCAGCTGGCGCCGCCCATCGGGCCGGTGCCGGGCAGGCACGGTGCGTCCTTCAGCGCCTCGTGGATCAGCTGGTAGCCCACCGGCTGCAGCGCGTCGGGCAGCGCCAGCCGTGCCAGCGTGAGCGGCAGCGGCGCGATCACCGCATCGAGCGCCGCCGGGGTCGACTGCGGTTTCGGATCGGTGCGGCGGATCTCGATGGCCAGCGTGCGGCCGTACTGATCGAGCAGCTGCTTGACGTGGCCGGCATCGAAGTGCGCCCAGATCGGATCGCCGGTGAACTGCGTGGCGCGGCCATTGGCCGGCTCCACGCCGATCAGGTAGCGGCCGACGTCGCGCGCATCGAACACGAACTCGTTCAGCCCGTCCTGCTGCGCCGGCGTGGCGTCGGCATCCGGTGCGGTGGCGAAGTACAGCACGTCGGTGCCGCCGGAGGTCCAGGCGGTCGGGTCGGGGTCGGGCGGCGTCTCGTTCGGATCCTCGGGCTGCCACACCTGCCAGCTCCAGCCCACCTCGACCTGGTAGTCGGTGGACGGCGCCAGCACGATCTCGCGGCGCTCCTCCACCGGCAGCGCCATCACGGTGGCGAGGATGTTCAGCAGGCTGGCCTGCACTGCGCCGTCACTCGCGCGCATCGGCGGCGCGCTGGTCGATGCCGCACACCGAGACCAGCGTGACGGTCTTGCCCGCCGGCACCTGGATGCGCAGGCCGTTCCACGGGCCGGCCACGCCGGCGCGCGGATGGAAGCGCACCAGCGCGCAGCGCCGGCCATCGCGGCCCTGGTGCTGCTCGATGACCTCGCCGACCCAGCCGTCGCGCGGCCGGTCGCCGACGATGCCGGTGACCACCGCCACCGGCTGCACCATCGCCACCGCACTGGCCGTGGTGACCATCGCCTGTGCCCGTTCGGCCAGCGGCGCCGACAGCGCCGGGCGCGCCGGCTTGCAGCAGCCGTCGTCCTCCGGCGGCTCGTCGGGCACCTCGGCATCGGGTTCGTGGCAGAGCTGGTAGAGCGCGACCACGTCGCTCGCGCCGAACAGTTCGATCACGCGGATGCCGCGGCCGCGGATGTCGAGCTTCGCGGGCTGCTTCGCCGGCGCCGTGGTCTCGCCGCGCCACACGCGCGCGCCGCTGGCGTCCAGCGCGTGTCCGCGCAGCGGGCCGTTGCCGAACAGCATCAGGTCGAGCGCCACGCGGCTGCACGCCGCCGGCAGTTCGATGCGCAGGCCGTGGCCCGGGAAGCGCAGTTCGCGGCGCTGGTCGCGGCCGGCGCGATCCGGCTCGGCGGCTTCGTCGACCATGTCGACCAGCGCCAGCTCGGGCTTGCCCGACGCCGCCTCGAAGACGATGCCGGCATGCACCAGCCGCGCCACCTTGCGCGCCGGGCGATCGAGCTCGTCGAAGTCGACGCAGCGGTGCGCGCCTTCGCCGCCGAGGCAGCAGAGGCGGTAGAGCAGTGCTTCGCCGCCACCGCCGTGGATCTCGATTGCGGCGATGCCGTCGCCTTGCTTCGCGCGCAGCGTGATCACCAGCGGCTGGCCTTGCGGCGCGCTGCCGCCATCGCCGGCCACCGCGCGGCCCCCGGCATCCAGGCCCACGGCCTTGATGCCGCTGGAAGTGAACACCATCAGGTGCAGCTCGACGGCCACGCAGGCATGCGGCAGCGTCACGCGCAGGCCGCCGGCGGGGAAGAAGACCTCGGCATCGCCATCGTTGCCGCGCCGCGGCGGCAACGTGCGCTGGTCGACCGCGTCGGTCAGGCGCAGCGGCTCGCCGCGCTTCAAGGGCTCGAACAGATAGCCGTGGTGGGCGATGCGGTCGAAGGCCTTGTCGGCGGGCTTCAGGCCCTCGAAGGTTTCGCAGGTCTTGCCGTCGCCGCGGCCGCCTTCCACGCACAGCTTGAACAGCAGCGCCTCGTTGCTGCCGCCGGCGAGCTCGACGATCACGATGCCGTCGGCGCGCAGGCGCAGGACCTGCGGCGCTCGTGGTTGCGAAGGGGCGATGAAATCACTGGCGATCTCGCGGCCCGCGGCATCGAGCGCGCGCGCTTTCACCGGGCCGCCGAACAGCACCAGTGCAGTTCGACGGCGCGCACCGCCGAGGCGAAGCGGATCGCCACGCCGCCATCGGGCAGGCGCACTTCGGCGCTGCCGTCGCGGCCGGGCACCAGCGGATCGACCGAGCTGTCGAGCTGGTCGACGAGCGTCAGCGTGTCCTGCCGCTGCAGCGGCGTGACGCGGAAACGCTGGCGCACGAGCTCGGTGACGTTGTTGCGCGTCTTCAGGCCGCGGAAGTCGTCGCAGACCTTCCCGCCGTCGTCGTGGCCATTGCCATCGCCGTTGTCGCCGCCCTCGGGCCGGCCATGGCCCGCCGCGTCGCAGATCATCAGGGTCACGCTCGGCGAGGTGACCGGCTGATCGAACAGTCCCTCCCACGGCAGCGGCAGATCGGCCAGCGTGCCGCCGGCCACCGCGCGGCGCAGCGCCGGCAGGCGGTAGCCGCGTGTCAGCGACTGCCCGTCTTCGTGCGCGGCGAAGGGCAGATCCACCACCGCGCCCGGCACGATCGCACCACCGGACAGGCCCAGCAGCGTCATCAGCGGCTTGCCGCGGATCACCGCCGTGCCGGCGCGGATCACCGGCTCGCCGGTGACGAAGAAGCGGCTCGGGTAGGGCCCCGGCGCGGGCGTCTGCTGGCGCAGCCGCACCTTGTTCAGCCCGGCGCGCTTCGCATCGCGGCCGAGCACGCAGGCGCGCGCCGGTTGCGGCTTCGGATCGCAGATCGTGCCGACGGTATCGGCCGGCGCGCCGGGCTGGCCGGCACCGCCGTTGCTCATGTTCACCACCCAGGCCCACGGGTTCCAGTCGAGCAGCTTGAGGTTCGGGCCCTCGTGTTCGCTCGGCAGCGGGTTGCTGCCGCCGGAGGCATCGGGCTGCCGGTAGGGCGTGCTGGTCCACACCGACTGCAGCGGCTTCGTGCCTGCGACCACCGTGCCGTCGCTGCGCTTCTTCAGCACCACGCTGTCGAGCCGGTAGGCGTATTTCAGCTGGCTGGAGCCGGTCCACTTCGGCTGCGTCGGCGTCGGGCCGGGCGTGAACTGCGAGCCGCCGGGCATCGCGTTCTCCACGTAGTGCACGAAGTGGATCACCGGCGCGGTGTCGGGCCACACGGTGTTGTTGCCGTTGATGCCGGCCGAGGCGGCTGCGGCCTCGGCGACCTGCGCTTCGTCGGCCGGATCGGCCGGGGCGACGGCCACCGGCGCGGCCGCCAGCGGCAGCGTCTTGCTGGCCACGCCCATGATGCGGTCGCGCCGGTCGGTCAGGCTGATGCCCTTGACCGGGCTGGGCGGCACCGGCGGTGTCATGTTCGGGCCGAAGTCGAAGCTCACGCCCACGCAGCCGGAGATCGAGAAGAAGAACAGGTCGACCTCGCCGCAGAACTCGCCGTCGATGCGGATCGCGATGTCGTTGCCGATCTGGCGCGCTTCGAGGATCAGCTCGCCGCGGGCGGAGATCGAGATCACCACGAGGTCGAGCTCGCCGCGCACGAAGATGCCGCCCTTGAGCAGCAGCGGCGCGGTGCCGAAGCCGATCAGCACCTTGGCCGAGGCCTCGAGCTTGATCGGGCCGGCGGCCCAGCGGATGTCGAAGCCGGCGCCGAAGCCGACCGCGAAGCCGTCGAAGGTGAAGCGCGGGTCGCCGCCCAGGCAGGGCAGGCCGCCTTCCTCGATCATCAGGTAGGTCCAGGCCTGCACGTCGATCGTGCCGGGCAGCAGCTTCAGCGTCACCGGCTCGCCGAAGCGGCCGTAGGCGGTCTGGCCGTCGGAGCCGATGCGCACGTAGACCTTCTTGCCCGTGCCGGGATAGGGGAAGAAGCCGGAGAACGGCACCTTCACCTCGAGCACGCTGGGGATGGTGTATTGCGCCGAGACGGCGAGCTTGACGGCCTCGTCGTCGATGACGATCAGGCCGGTGATGGTGCCGCTGGCGCCCCCTCGTCGGTGACCTCGGTGTCGGGCACCTCGACGATGTTGACGTCGACGCCGAGGATCACCTCCACGTCGGGGAAGGCGACCACCACCATGCCGGCGCAGCTGACGCAGAAGCTGACGTCGGGCAGCGTGCCGACGACCACGCCGACGCCGAGCGCGTACTGGTCCTTGTGCGGCTCGTACTTCGACTCCGGCGGCGTGCGCCACCAGTCGAGTTCGCGGCCGACCGGATCGGGATTGTTCGGCAGCTTGCGCTGCCCGTTCATCACGAACAGGCCCTTGAAGCCGTAGATCGCCATGCCGGAGTTGGCCAGCGGCAGCGGCGTCGAGAACTGCACGCCGAGGTACAGCGACAGGAAGACCGACGGCGCGATCTCCGGTGGCGTGCCCATCGCGAGTGCCGCTTCGACGCCCAGGCCCAGCGGAATCAGCTCGGCCTGCACGCCGGCGCGGATCAGCCCGCCGTCCTCGATGCGCAGCCGGCCTTCGCCCTGCAGCACCTGCGGAATGTCGGCCTTGAGCACGAAGCCGCGCAGCTCGAAGTCGGGCAGCGGCTGGCCGTCGCGGAAGGTCAGGCGGATGATCGCCTCGCTGATCTCGATGATGCCGATCTGCAGCGCGATCGCGATGCGCCCCTCGATCCACACCGAGCCGCGGCCCATCGCCACCTCGACGATGCGCAGCAGGCTGCCGAGCACGCCGTCGATCTCCCAGCGGCCCGGGTCCTCGATCTCCATCGAGGTGGTGTCGTAGACCAGGCCGAAGCGCTCCCAGCCTTCCTTCGCCGTGTCGTACTGCAGGCCGACGCGCTTGTAGCGGATCTTCATCGGCTTGTCGGCCGCGGTCTTGATGCCGAGTACGCCGCCATCGACATGCAGCGTGCAGACGTAGTCGGTCACCACGCGCAGCTGCATTGCGGCAGCCGGGTCGGCGATCGAGCGCATCTCCGTCTCGAAGGCGGCCGAGGTCACGGCGCTCTTGGAGCCGTCGCCCAGCAGCGTGTCGGCGAAGGCCACCGCGCCGAGCAGCGCAGCCACGCGCGCCGCTGCCGATCAGGTCGGTGTCGGCATTCACGCCGGACAGCAGCGCCGGGCCGAAGGCGAGTGCGGCGACCAGCGGCTTGGTGGTCGTCGAGATCAGGCCGTCGGGGTCGCCTTCGCTGCGGATGCCGAGCGCGGCCTTGGTGTAGCCGGTGCGCGGATCGTGCGTCCAGTTGACGAAGACGGTCAGCACCTCGCGGCTGAGTGCGACGTCGTCCCCGTTGGGCATCGCCGGCAGCGGTGCCTGCTGCGGCGTCCAGGCGAATTCGGCCTCGGCCAGCGTCGGGATCGCATCGGCCAGCTTGCTCACCGTGGGGCTGTCCCACACGATGCGCAGCTTGACGCGGTAGTCCATCGCCGGCGAGCCCGGCGGCACCGCGGCCGGGTCGCGGCCTGCGGCCGGTACCAGCGAGCGGCGCAGCGTGGGGCCGACGGCGGCGTTGTCGTCGGGCAGCACGCCTCGGGCGCCGCCGTGCCGCCGATGGCATAGATGTCGACGCGGCGGAAGTCGTCGCGCTGCGCCTCGTGGGCGTCGTCGCGCGTGTCGGCCCAGGTCAACGATGCCGGGATGTCGGCATGGATCAACCGGCCGTTGGCCGGTGTGCCGGCGGCGGATTCGGAGCGCTCGGCCGGCCGCATCGGCGGCTGGGCGTTCTCTTCCTCCGCATTGCCCGCGGCGCTGGCGCCGGTGAACTGGCTCTGTTCGCCGCGGGAGAGCACGGCCGCGTCGGCGATCAGGTTGCCCGTGCTCAGCGCGCCGTTGCGCTCGCGCTGGCGGACGCTGAGCAGTTCGCGACCGCGCGCGGCCCGTGAGTTGGCGAGGTTGGCGTTGTAGCCGTCGCTGCCGATGTCGTCGCAGCGCCCGACCACGATGAACTTGGCCCCCGTGTAGCGCTTGGCCCACGCCAGCAACGCGGTCTGCGAGAACTCCAGCGTCGCGTTCTGCGGCTTCAACGGCCCCCAGCTCATCTCGTGGGAGGTGTCGTAGTCCATCAGCACCTGCACGTGACGGTCCGTGGCCGACGGCGGCGGCGTCACGGCCGGTGCGATCGTCACCATCGCCGGGCCATCGGCCGGCACGTCGATCTGGGTGCGGTCGGTGCTGTCGATATCGGCCTGCTCCAGCGTCGGGTAGAGGCCGCCCTCGGCATGGAAGTCGCTGAGGTCGAAGGTGCCTTCGACGGCCGCGAGCGCCAGCGGCGTGTCGTCGTCGCTGGCGTTGAAGACACCCGCTTCGCAGCCGATCAGCAGATCGTCCGTGTCCAGTGTCTGCAGCCGCGTGCGAGCCAGGCGCACCTGCTCGTCGCCGCTGGGCAGCGTGACGGTCTCGCGCAGGATCACCGTCTGGATGCCGACCAGCAGCGCCGGATCGATCGGGAAGCTCGCGCCGCTGACGCGCTGCGGCACGTTGACGATCTCCCACTCGAAGCGCGGGTTGGTGCCGCCGCTCGCGGTGGCCGTGAGCGTGACCGTGCCCAGTGCTGCGGCCGTGCCGCCCACGTGCGTGACGTTGTCGAAGTGCTGCGTGCCGACCGTCGCGCCGATCACCGGCGCATCGCCGCCGGCCACGAAGCGGAAGGTGATCTCCGGGTGGCGGAAGTCGTTCTCGTCGGTGCCCACGCGCACCGTCTCGATCGGCGTGACCTTCAGCGTCTGTCCGTGGCGCACGCTGCCGCTGGAGGAGTCGCCGCTCTGCGCCGCACCGCCGTTCCAGCGCCACTCGGCGTGCCACTCGACGATGCCGCCGGCGGGCACGTCGGGGTCGGTCGGCGGCGCCACGCTGTCCAGGCCGGCGTGCACGGTCACGGCCTCGTCCTGCGAGGCCTCGATCTGCACGGTGCGCGCGGCGCCGCTGCCGCCGATGGCCAGAGGCTGATCGCCGTCGTCCGTGACCTGCTCGAAGACGAAGGTCGACGGGTTCAGCGCGGTGCGGCCGAACTGCACCTCGATCTCGCCCTGCAGGCCGAACGGCGAGCCGATCAGCAGGTTCTTCACGCCGCCGGACAAGTCGCCGATGCCCGGCAGGTTGCGTGGCGCGTAGAAGGTGGCCTCTCGGATCGCCACGCCGGTCCAGGCCGGGCCCTGGTTGCGCTCGATGATCTCCGGCGGGCTGAAGCTGTCGGAGA